>CAYQYJ010000001.1:0-14838 GCA_964421605.1 uncultured Ardenticatenaceae bacterium
GGCAGGCGTTGTGTGTGCATACGCAGCGCGAATGGCAGCGGTGATGGAGCGCCGGATACCTGCCGGGCGAATGAAATTTTCGCCACAAATCGCACGAAGTTTGACGAATTTTTTCTCAGCGTTTTCTATGTCTCTGCGTGAGGCTATTTTGCGGGATGGGCGGGTTGCCAACCTGCCCTACGAAACGCTATTTTCGGAGGAGTTGATTATGCGTAAGTTTGTTCTGTATTTTGCATTAGCGCTATGGTTGGTAGGGTGTGGGCAGCAGCAGCCGCCAAAACTGACTGTGATGACGCACGATAGTTTTGCCATCAGCGAAGCTACCTTGCAGCAGTTTGAGCAGGCGCACAATGTGACGGTGGAACTGCTGCCGGCAGGGGACGCGGGCGCGGCGCTCAACCAGGCTATTCTGGCTCAAGACGCTCCCCTGGCTGACCTGTTTTTTGGGGTGGATAATACCTTTATGGGGCGGGCGTTGGCTGCCGGCATTTTCGCGCCCTACCGCTCGCCTGCCCTGGAAAACGTGCCTGAAGCCTTGCAGCTTGACCCCACTTACCATTTGACGCCTATTGATTATGGCGATGTCTGCTTGAACTACGACGTCGCCTGGTTCCAGGAGAAGGCGCTGGAACCGCCCGCTAATCTGGATGCCCTGATTGATCCTGCCTATCGTGGGCTGTTGGTGGTGCAAAATCCGGCTACTTCCAGCCCGGGTCTGGCTTTCCTGCTGGCGACGATTGCCGCTTACGGGCCAGACGGCTATCTGGATTACTGGCGGCAGTTGCGCGCCAATGACGTGCTGGTCACTGCTGGCTGGCAGGACGCCTACTACGGCTACTTTACGGCAGCCAGCGACGGCGACCGTCCGGTGGTGGTTTCCTATGCCAGCAGTCCGGCGGCAGAAGTGTTTTATGGCGAACTGGCTGCTGCGCCCACCGCCAGCGTCACAGCGGCAAACGCTTGTTTCCGCCAGGTCGAGTTTGTGGGCATTTTACGGGGCAGCCAGCAGCCGGAACTGGCGCAGCAGTTTGTGGATTTCATGTTGAGCCAGCCGTTTCAGGAAGACATTCCCCTCAATATGTTTGTCTACCCGGCGTTGGAAGGGGCGACTTTGCCAGAGGTATTTGTGCGTTGGGCGCAGCAGCCTGCCGCTACTGCCGCGCTGCCGCCAGCCGAGATTGACGCCAATCGGGAACAATGGATTGAAGCCTGGACAGAGGTGGTCTTACGTTAGACTGGAGCAGTCTCTCGCAGTTGACCGCAGCCGGCGGCGATGTCAATGCCGCGCCGCTGGCGCACGGTGCTGGGGATGCCATATTCGGCGACGATCTGCTGGAACTGGCGCACTGCCGGCATCTGGCTAGGCGCGCCGTCATAGCCATTAGTGGGGTTCAGGGGGATAACGTTCAGGTGGGCGTTTAGCCCTTGCAGCAGGCGACCCACGGCGTGGGCCTGGGCCGGGGTGTCGTTGTTGCCGGCAATGAGCGTCCACTCAAAAAAGATGCGCCGCCCGCGCCTGTTGATGTAGTAGCGACAGGCGTCCAGTAGTTCCGCCAGGGACCAGCGCCGCGCGGGCGGAATCAGGGCGGCGCGTTCGGCGTCGGTGGCGGCGTGCAGGCTGACGGCTAACTGCACGCGGCAATCCTCATCCGCCAGGCGGCGAATGGCTGCCGGCAGCCCCACCGTGCTTAACGTAATGTGGCGCGGGGCTATTGCCAGCCCCTTGTCGTCTGTCAAAATGTTGATTGCCGTCATGGTGGCTTCGTAGTTGTGCAGAGGTTCCCCCATTCCCATCAACACCACGTTGCGTACTCCTTGCCCTGCGCCTGCTAAGGTGTGGTTAACGTACAACACCTGCCCCACAATTTCGCCTGGCGTCAAATGGCGTTGGAAGCCCATCTGCCCGGTAGCGCAGAACACGCACCCCATAGCGCAGCCCGCCTGGGTACTGATACAGGCGGTGTAACGGTCGCGGTACCGCATCTGGACGGTTTCGACGGTTTGCCCGTCTGCCAGCCGCAGCAAAAATTTGCGCGTGTGCCCGTCGCGGCTGTCCAGGGTCAGGGCGGTTTGGGGCCGGCGCAGCGTGGCGGTCGCCGCCAACCGCGCCGCCAATTCGGGGCGCAGCCCGGCGATGCCGTCCAGGGTATCTACCTGTTGGCGATAGAGGGCGGCCCAGAGAATGCCGGCATAATACGCGCTAAAACCCCACGTCGCCAGCAATTCTTCTAACTGGTCGCGGCGGTAATCATACAAATTAAGCATAGGCGCACTGTTGTTGGCTGCAAGCCGTCATGCCCACTTCCCCCAAAGGAAGCAGGCTCCCCAAAACCTGCCCGCCATCCTCCCCCCTCTACCTTCTTCCTTCTACTTTCTTCCTTCTAAAACAGCCCCCAATCCCCGCCTGCGCCTTCTTCCATCATAGACGGGTCCCACAATTCGGTGCCAATTTCCACCTGCGTCCCGCCGCCGGTAATACCGTTCGCCGCCTGGCGCACTTGTTGAATAAGCTGGGGGCCATAGGGACAGAACGGGGTGGTCAATATCATAGTGATTTTGACCTCGTGATTACTGTTGAAGGTCAGGTTACGGATCAGGCCAAGTTCTACTACGTTGAGCCCAATTTCCGGGTCAATGACGCTGCGCAGCGCTTCCATTACTTCTTCTTCTTTACTGGCGATCATAACTTACCTTTGTTGTGTTTGTTTGGATGGTTGCCGGGCTGACAAAGGAGAACTGGCAGCACGCATCTCCCTTTAGCATGCAACTGTGCTGTTCCAATTCTGTTTGTAGCACCAACGTAACCAGTTCTCGGTCAAATGTGCATACTTCTGTGTGCGCCTGGCCCACAGAGAGATAAGGGCAACTGTATTCTATCAGGCGATACTGTCCGTCCGCCTTTTCCCAGCGAGCCAGAAAGCCTTCCTCTTCTAGCAGTTCAATCACGTAGTCCAACCGTTCTTCAAAAGAGAGCGATTCATATTCTCCTTTATGCTCGTCCACGATCTTCTGTACGACGTGGCTAAACAGATCAGCGACGACGGCATCGGAGAAGCGGCTTTTGAGCTCATCCAGCAGCCGGCTGCTGAGGCGGGCATACTTCTTGGGAAACAGTTCGTGCCCCGCCTGGCTCAGGCTGTAGACATAATGGGGACGCCCCACCTTGCGGCGGATGCTGGCCATTTCCAGCAGCCCCTCTGCCTGCAAGCTGTTCAGGTGATGGCGCACGGTCACTGGCGAAACGTCTGCCACGACGGCTAACCCTTCAACGGTAGCCTGTGGGGTACTTTTCAGCGCTTCGAGAATGGTGTCCCTGGTGCTGTTTTGCTTGCGATTGCCTGTTACAAATTTCACGATACAATTCCTTTAATAATTGCCAGGATTATAGCAGGTGGGGCGGCTAAAGTCAATTCCTACTATTTTTATCATAATTATGATAAATATTGACGCAAGGGAAAAACCATGCTATACTCCCTTTGCGTTGCGCTAACTGTAGCCGCCATTTGTTTGCGGCTCTGTTGGGCAAATTGCCTGGGCAAAGCGCCGCGCAGTAAATAGAATTTCGCAGCCCAAACACACTTGTTTGGGTAGCCGGACCGGAAGATCCGATTTTGCACCGGGGGCGCGTGGTTGGGGCAGCTCTTGACCACTGCTCACAAACCACTCTCCCCTATCTCACAGGAGAATTAACACAACATGACAACTGCTTTAGAAATCAAAAACTTGCATGTCAGCGTGGCGGGCCAACCCATTCTTAAAGGGATTGATCTGCTGGTGCGCCAGGGAGAAGTTCATGCCCTGATGGGGCCGAATGGCTCCGGCAAAAGCACGCTGGCTTACACATTGGCTGGACACCCCTCCTACGAACCAACGGCGGGCCAGGTTATCTTCGACGGCAAAGACCTCTTGGAAATGGAAGCGGATGAGCGCTCGCGCGCTGGTCTGTTCCTGGCTTTCCAATACCCGATCGCTGTGCCTGGCGTTACCGTGGCGAACTTCTTGCGCCAGGCCATTAACTCCCGCCGCCGCTCTGAGGACCCCGAAGACAAAGGCATCTCCATCCCCGCTTTCCGCCGCCTCTTAAAAGAAAAGATGGATATGATCAACGTTGACCACAAGTTTGCCGGGCGTTATCTCAACGAGGGCTTTTCTGGCGGCGAGAAGAAACGCGCCGAGATTTTACAGATGGCGACGCTGGAACCCAAAATTGCCATCATGGATGAGACGGATTCCGGGCTAGATATTGACGCGGTGCGTATCGTTTCCGAAGGGACTAACGCCTTGCGCGACCGCCTGAACATGGGCGTCTTGGTGATTACGCACTACCAGCGTATTTTGAACTATATCATGCCCGACTACGTGCATGTCCTCCTCAATGGTCGTATTGTGGAAAGCGGCACATCGGCTCTGGCGTTGGAACTGGAAGATCGGGGCTACGACTGGATTCGGGAAAAGCACGGCATTGCCGAAACGGAACAGGCTTAGCCAACAGGTCACACCAGCATGGATGAAAATTTGTGTGGACAAACTAACAGTTTGTCCTACAAGGAGATAAAATGGGCGCAACAGTTGAATATGAAATGAGTGAAAACGAAGTTATCGCTGGTTTTAACCAGGATTACGCCGCCAAGTATGGCTTTTCTGACGTGGAAGATTACGTCTTCAAGGCAGAAAAAGGGTTGACCGAGCAGGTCATCCGCCAGATGTCTCTCAGGAAGGGTGAACCGGAATGGATGTTGGACATTCGTTTGCGGGCATACAGCCACTTCTTAGAGCGTCCGATGCCCAATTGGGGGGCAGACCTGTCGGGTATAGATTTTGAAAATATTTACTACTACATCAAACCTAGCAATCGCCAGGAAGATGACTGGGACGATGTTCCCAGTTACATCAAGGATACGTTTAACAAACTGGGTATTCCTGAAGCGGAACAGAAATTTTTGTCTGGGGTAGCGGCGCAATATGAGTCTGAGGTTGTCTACCACAGTATCAAGAAGGACATGGAGGATAAGGGCGTTATCTTCCTCGGTATGGACGATGGTCTGGCCCAATATCCAGAGTTGGTCAAAGAGTATTTCGCCACCATCATTCCGTACAACGACAACAAATTTGCTTCTTTGAATACGGCCATATGGTCGGGTGGTAGTTTCATTTATGTGCCGCCTGGGGTGAAGGTGGATATGCCCCTGCAGGCTTACTTCCGCATTAACGCCAAGAACGTGGGCCAGTTCGAGCGCACGCTGATCATTGTGGATGAGGGCGCTTATGTCCATTATGTGGAAGGGTGTACGGCTCCCATTTACTCATCGGACTCGCTGCATTCTGCTGTGGTGGAAATTGTTGTGAAGAAAGGCGGGCGCTGCCGTTACACCACCATTCAAAACTGGTCGAATAACGTTTACAACCTGGTGACGAAGCGGGCGATGGCTTACGCCAATGCTACGATGGAATGGGTGGATGGGAACCTGGGTTCTAAGGTAACGATGAAGTATCCAGCCGTTTACTTGATGGAACCCGGCGCGCATGGGGAGATATTGTCCATTGCTTTTGCCGGCAAGGGCCAACACCAAGACGCGGGCGGTAAGGTCGTGCACGTCGCTCCCCATACCACCAGCCGTATTATCTCCAAATCCATCAGCAAAGGCGGCGGGCGCGCCTCTTATCGTGGCCTGCTCAAGGTGCACGAAGGCGCATACGACTCAAAGTCAAACGTCGTCTGCGATGCTTTGCTGTTGGATGAACACAGCCGTTCTGACACCTATCCCTACATCGAGATTGACAATCAGGACGTAACCATAGGCCACGAAGCCTCTGTCAGCAAAGTAGGCGAGGAACAGCTTTTCTACCTCATGAGCCGTGGCATAAACGAAGAAATGGCGAATACTATGATCGTCAACGGCTTCATTGAGCCATTGGTGAAAGAACTGCCGATGGAATACGCCATTGAAATGAACCGCCTGATCCAATTGCAGATGGAAGGCTCCATCGGTTAGGCGCGTACGAGGATTACATGACAGCATTTACCCGAGAAGCCGTTGAGCAGTTATCCGCTCATCTGCAAGAACCAACCTGGATGCGTGATTTTCGTCTGGCAGCCTGGGATGTCTATGACAGCCTGCCCATGCCCACGACGAAGGATGAACCCTGGCGGCGCACCGACTTGCGCCGCCTTCGCCTGGACAACATTGGCCCTTCGTTGAATGGCGATGGCCGCGCAGCCAATGTACCCGCTTACCTGGGCGAACAATTGACCGACGACAAAGCTGGCGGCGTTATCCTGGAAGTGGATGGCGTCACCGTGAAATATGAACTAAGCCCGGCATTGCAGGAGCAAGGCGTTATTTTCTGCGACATGCACACCGCTGTGCGCGAACATGGCGACCTGGTGCGCCAACACTTTATGGTGGAAGCAGTTCCGGTCAGCGAGGGGAAGTTTGCCGCCCTGCATGGCGCTTACTGGCGCGGCGGGACTTTCCTGTACGTACCTAAGAACGTGCGCGCCGTCGCTCCCTTCCACAATGCGTTGTGGTCAGCTAATGGCAAGACTTTCAGCCATACCCTGGTCATTTTAGAGCGGGGAGCGGAAGCTGTGCTCATTGATGAGTATGCTTCGGCGGTGGGCGGCAGCGAACAGGCGCTGCATAATGGCGCGCTGGAGTTGATTGTCCGCGATGGCGCCAGCCTGGTCTACGTGTCGCTGCAAGATTTCGGCGAAAACTTGTGGCAGTTGACGCATGAACGAGGCCGCGTTGGCCGCGACGCGCGCCTGGACTGGGTGATCAGCACCATGGGCACACGGTTGACCAAATCGTTCCAGACGGTGGAGTTGGATGGTCAGGGCGCCTGGGCGCGCATGTCTGGACTGTTCTTTGGCAGCCACCGCCAGCACTTTGATCTGGATACGCAGCAGAACCACAACGCGCCAGACACGGTTAGCGACTTGTTGTATAAAGGGGCGCTGAAGGATAAGTCGCGTTCCGTCTGGCAGGGTATGATTAAGGCGCTGCCCAATTCACAGCGTATTGACGGGTTCCAGGCGAACCGCAATTTGATCTTGGACCGCGACGCCCGCGCCGACTCTATCCCTGGGCTGGAGATTCAGGCGGACGATGTGCGTTGTACCCACGCTTCTACCATCGGTCATCTGGATGAGACGGAAGTGTTCTATTTGATGAGCCGTGGTATTGGGCGCAAGACGGCGGTAGAGATGTTGGTGCAAGGTTTCTTTGAACCGGTTATGCAGCGCATTCCGGTAGAAGGAGTGCGCAATCGCATCGCCGACCGTATTCTGGAAAAATTGGGTTAAAGAGGTATCGGAGGGATTATGAGTGCGCAGAACTATGCCCACCCGGAAGTTTTAGTGTCTACGCAGTGGGTAGCGGACAATTTGCACAATACGGATAAGGTACGCCTGATCGAGTCGAACGAGGATGTGCTGCTGTACAGCACGGGACACATTCAAAATGCGGTGCATATTGATTGGGTTTCGGATTTAAATGATCCCATTCGCCGCGATTATCTGGACGGCGCCCGTTTTGCCCAACTGCTGCAAAGGAATGGCATTAGCAACGATACAACCGTTGTTTTTTACGGCGATAAAAGCAACTGGTGGGCGGCGTATGCCATGTGGGTGTTCCAACTGTTTGGCCATAAGGATTGCCGCTTAATGGATGGCGGGCGGCAGAAATGGGTCGCGGAAGATCGTGCTTTAACCAAAGAGGTGCCCAGTTTCCCTGCCGGCATTTACACCCCCCAACAGCGCACCGATTACAAGATCCGCGCTTTTCGGGATGACGTGATGAATCATATTAATGCCGGCAATCCCCTGGTAGATGTGCGCAGTCCCCAGGAGTTCAGCGGACAACTGCTGCACATGCCCGGCTCCCCCCAGGAAGGTGCGCTGCGTGGCGGTCACATCAAAGGCGCCCGCAACGTCCCCTGGAGCCGCGCCGCTAACGCCGACGGTACGTTCAAATCGGCGGCGGAACTGCGCGCCATCTACGAGGAAGAGCAAGGTCTCTCTCCTGACCAGAACATCATTGCCTACTGTCGTATCGGCGAGCGCAGTTCGCACACCTGGTTTGTATTAACCTACTTACTGGGGTATCCTTCTGTGCGGAACTACGATGGCTCCTGGACTGAATGGGGTAATTTGGTGGGCGTACCCATCGAAAAACCGATTGCCGAACAGTAATCCCATTCTGACGACTGGTTGATTGGTACAGGGGCGCAGCGTAGGCTGCGCCCTTGTTATTTCCCGGTACTTTGGAGATGTGACAGGTTTTCCTTATGCTCGACCCCGTCAAAATAAGAGCAGATTTTCCCATCTTACAGCACGAGGTGTATGCTGGCGTCCCCTTAATCTATCTGGACAGCACCGCCACCGCCCAAAAACCAGCCGCCGTCCTGGCGGCTATGGATGCTTATTACAGCCACCAGAATGCCAACGTGCATCGTGGTATCCATCGCTTGAGTGAAGAAGCCACCAACGCTTACGAGGACGCCCGTCGCCGCATTGCCCGCTTTATCAACGCCGCCGATCCCGCCCAGGTGATTTATGTGCGTAACACCACCGAGGGCATTAACCTGGTCGCTTTTAGCTGGGGGCGAGCCAATTTGCGCCCTGGCGATGAAATTTTGCTGACGGAAATGGAGCACCACTCCAATATTGTCCCCTGGCAAATGCTGGCGGAGCAGACGGGCGCGGTCGTCAAATATCTGCCCTTTACGCCGGATGGGCTGTTGGATATGGCGGCGCTGCCGGCATTTTTAACCCCCAAAACGCGCCTCTTTGCCTTTACCGCCATGTCCAACGTCTTTGGCACGATCAACCCCGTCAAAGAACTGGTAGCCGCGGCGCGGCAGGTCGGCGCCGTTACCCTGGTGGACGCCGCCCAAAGCGTGCCCCACTTGCCTGTAGATGTGCAGGCACTGGATTGCGATTTTTTGGCTTTTTCCGGGCATAAGATGTGCGGCCCCACAGGTATCGGCGTCCTCTATGGCAAGCGACACTTACTAGAAACCATGCCCCCCTTTCTGGGCGGCGGCGACATGATCCGCCGCGTGCGCCTGGAAGGCTCCACCTGGAACGAGTTGCCCTGGAAGTTTGAAGCGGGTACGCCCAGCATTGCCGAAGCGATTGGCTTAGGCGCCGCCGTTGACTACCTGAGCGACATCGGCATGGCCGAAATCCACGCCTACGAGCAGTTTATCACTCACTACGCCCTGGAGTCGCTTAGCGAAGTGGCTGGCCTGACCCTGTTGGGCCCATCAGCCTCGCAAAAGGGTGGGGTGGCAGCTTTTACCCTGCGTGGCATTCACGCCCACGACGTGGCTGAGATTTTGGACAAGGATGGCGTCGCCGTCCGCGCGGGTCACCACTGCGCTATGCCGCTGCATCATAAGTTGGGCCTGTCCGCCTCGGTGCGCGCCAGTTTTTATCTATACACAACCACGCGCGAAGTTGATACACTAGTGCAGGCATTGGGCCGGGCGCGTCAGGTTTTTCGTTTGTAAGCGCGACGTCTTACCGCCACGGATGGCGCCATTCCTCTAATCCTTGAGGGTTACCCTGCGATGGATATTTATCGTGAGCAAATTATTGACCTGTACGAAAATCCGCTGAACTTTGGCGTCCTGGAGCCGCACGATTTTAGCTATGAAGAAGACAATCCGCTGTGCGGCGACGTTGTGCGCATTGACGTGCGCCTGGATGAAGCCGGGCGCGTGGCCGAAATCTGTTGGAGTGGGGAAGGCTGCGCCATTAGCCAGGCGTCAGCCTCGCTGTTGACCGAAGAAGTCAAGGGGATGACTGTGGCGGAGGTACGTGCTTTTCCCAAAGAGCGCCTGCTGGAGCTGTTGGGCGTCCCCTTGAGCATGGCCCGCGTCAAATGCGCCTTGCTTTCTCTGAAAGTATTGAAAGCGGGCGCTTATGGCTTGCCAGACCCAGACTTCATGCGCCACCCGGACCAGGCGGCGGACATTCACGAGGACAAGAATGAGTGAGTTTGTACGAGTGGCGCGCCTGGATGACATCCCCCCAGGCGCGCGTATGTTGGTGGATCTCGACGAAGAGACGGTTGTCATTTTTAATGTAGACGGCAATCTGTACTGCATTGCAGACATTTGCACCCACGACGGCGGGCCATTGGCGGATGGCGAACTGGAGGGGTGTGAGATTATCTGCCCCCGTCATGGGGCGCGTTTCGATATACAGACGGGGGCGGTGTTGTCCATGCCGGCAGTTACGCCCGTACCCGCATATGCCGTCAAGATCGAAGACGACGGCGTCTATGTGGAACTCCTTGCCGAAACCTGGTAAGGGCGCGCCTGTCAGCTTATGTGGGCAGTCAGTTTAGGCGGCGTGGCGAAACCAATAGAAAGCAACCAGAGCACGGGCTGCCGTGCTCTTTTTGTTTGACGCCATAAAACAAATGTTCTATATTTAAGCCCAATAGGAATTACGCGCTTCCCAGGCTGGAGTAGTCTTCAAGACTGCTCCAGCCTCGCCGGAATCAATCTCAACACGGGAAAGTTAACACGCTATGGAAATTGGTCTGGTTAAGCAAATTGACATTGACGAGGAAATGCGGCAGTCCTATTTGAGCTACGCCATGAGCGTCATCGTCTCGCGGGCGCTGCCCGATGCCCGCGATGGCTTAAAGCCTGTGCAACGCCGCATCCTCTACGCTATGTACGACATGGGATTGGCCCCAGATAAGCCGCATCGCAAGTCGGCGCGCGTGGTGGGTGAAGTTTTGGGCAAGTACCATCCGCACAGCGACAGCGCCGTCTACGACGCCATGGTGCGCATGGCGCAGGATTTTTCCATGCGCTACGTGTTGGTGGACGGGCAGGGTAACTTTGGCTCGGTAGATGGGGACGCGGCGGCAGCCATGCGTTACACGGAGGCCCGCCTGTCGCCCATGGGGCATGATCTGCTGGAGGACATTGGCAAGGAGACGGTAAATTTTACGCCCAACTTTGACGATTCGTTGCAAGAACCTTCGGTGCTGCCGGCAACCGTGCCCAATCTACTAGTCAACGGCGGTTCAGGCATTGCCGTGGGTATTGCCACCAGCATCCCGCCGCACAACTTACACGAAGTTCTGGACGCCCTCAACTACATGCTGGATCGCTGGCAGCATTACGACCAGATCACGGTTGAAGATTTAATGCGCTTCATTAAAGGCCCCGATTTTCCCACTGGCGGGCTGGTCTATCGTTTTCGCGCCAAGGGGGAGGTCGAGACGGATGCGTTAGCCAATGCGTACGCCACCGGGCGCGGGCGCATCACCGTGCGTGGCAAAGTGCACGTGGAGCAAATGGAACGCAACAAATCCCGCCTGGTGATTACCGAGCTGCCCTATCAGGTCAACAAAACAAACCTGATCAGCCGCATTGCTGACCTACACCGCGCCGGGCGGCTGGATGGCTTGACCGACTTGCGCGACGAATCTGACCGTAACGGGACGCGCATCATCATTGAGACCACGCGCAACGTGGAACCACAAGACGTGCTGGCGCAGCTTTTCAAAACCACGCCGCTGGAAAGCACCTTCAGCATTATTATGGTTGCCCTGGTCAACGAAGAGCCGCGCGTGCTGACTCTCAAACAGGCGCTGCGCATTTACCTGGACCACCGGTTGGAGATTGTGCGGCGGCGCAGCGAATATGATTTGATGAAGGCGCAGGAGCGGGCGCACATTTTACAGGGTTTGCTGA
Source organism: uncultured Ardenticatenaceae bacterium (assembly GCA_964421605.1). Classification (GTDB taxonomy): domain Bacteria; phylum Chloroflexota; class Anaerolineae; order Promineifilales; family Promineifilaceae; genus JAGVTM01. The sequence goes on from CAYQYJ010000001.1 coordinate 11,725, forward strand.
CGGCGCTGGATCAGTTGGATGCCGTCATTGCCTCAATCCGCAAGTCGCGCACCGCCGAGACTGCCCGCACCAACTTACAAAAGGAGTTTGGTTTCACATCGGTGCAGGCGCAGGCGGTGCTGGACATGCCCCTGCGCCGCCTGGCTTCTCTGGAACGACGTAAGATTCAGGAGGAACACCAGGAGAAGCAGCGGTTGATCGCTTATTTGCAGGGATTGCTCTCCCGTCCAGAATTGATGCGCCAGCGTATCCGCGAGGAACTTCAGTTGATTCGCGAGAAATATGGGGACGCCCGCCGCTCGCAAATTGTGGAATCCAGCCAGGCAGAAGTTTTATCCGCTACCGACCTGCTGCCAGACCAGCAGGTATGGGTCATGGTTGGCGAGAAAGGCACGCTTTCCCGCACCACCTCCCCCGAAATGATAACGATTCCGCGCAAACCGGCGGAACTGCCCCTGGCTTTGCTGGAAGCCAACACCCAGGACACCCTTTATCTCTTCTCCGCCGATGGGCGCTGCGTCAATTTGCCCGTGTACCAACTGCCGCAGTCGCGCGAGTTGGGTAAGGGGACGCATCTGGCAGAATTGACTGGCTTCACTCGTCGCCAGCACGTGGTGGCGGCTCTGACGCTGCCCGCCGCGGCGGATGGCTACCTGTTCCTGACGACGCTGGCGGGGGTGGTTAAGCGGGTGCGCCTGGAAGATTTGCCCGGCGTCCAGGCGGAGCCCTTTGAGGTGATGAACGTGCCCGAAAACGACGCCCTGGGCTGGGCGCGGCTGACAGGCGGCGAGGACGAGGTTATCCTGGCTACCGCCGCCGGACAGGTGATTCGCTTTAAGGAGGATATGGTGCGCCCCATGGGGCTGCCTGCGGGCGGCGTTATGGGCATCAAGCTGGCGGGCGATACCGATGGTGTGATTGGCATGGATGTGGTAGATTCAGAGGGATATATCTGGAGCATAACGGACAACGGTCTGGCTAAGGCGTCTCCCTTGAGCCAATACCCCAGCCAGGGGCGTTATGGTCAAGGGGTCATTAACATGCGTTTGCCAGACAATGCCACCGAAGTGGTGGCTACCTTAATTGGCGAGGCTGACACGGAACTGATTGTAATGACTTCTACCGGGTCGGCGTACCAGATGAGAGTAAACGATGCAGCAATGGGCAACCGCCCCATCAAACCCCACTCAGTTGTTGACGTGGGCGAGCGCCACCGTGTCACCGGCGCGGCGCGGCTGCGTTGGCGACCGGCGGTTGAGGAACCGCCTATGCCGGCAGAACAGTTATCGCTCATACCTGACTTACCCCCCAATGGCAGCAAAACGCGCAAGAAATCGCGTTAATTCGTAGGAGCTTTGCGAGATGAACTATAAGGATAGATGGGTAACAGACGAAAAAGGGAAACGCTTTGTTTTTTCTGTAGAAATGCAGCGCGAACTGGCAGCGCGGGGGCTGCCTGTGGACCCGGCTTATTTGCCTGAGCTACAATCAGGCGCCGGCGGTCGGGCGCGCCAGGAGTGGGCAGCCAGAGAAACGCCACCGGCGCCCCAGGCGGCAGCGCCGCAGACGACTACGCCGCAGACGCCAGCGGTTACGCCCCCGGCGGCAGAAATGTATCCCCCCCCCGCCAGCCAGTTTGATGACGCTGAAACGGAGCCCGAAAGCATTCAGATTGACCCGCTGACGGGCAAATATGTGGGGCGGCTCAAATGGTACAATCCCTTACGCGGCTATGGCTTTATTGCCCGCGGCGGCGGCGAGGATATTTTCTTTCACAAGACGGACGTCCTGGTGGACGCCGACCATCTGAGCGAGGGGCAGTGGGTGCTCTATGACGTGGAAGAGACCTCGAAAGGGTTGGAAGCCAGCGAGATTGAGTTTTATGAAGGCGGCGAGTCGTAAAGGAGAGGAAATTTATGACCATAAGACGTGAAAATGGCGTCAGGTTAATGGGGCGCGGCTTGACCGTGCGCGGCCCGCAGTTGGCGGTGGGGCAGGTCGCGCCCGATTTTGCGCTGACCAGCAATAACTGGCAGACGGCGACGCTGGCTGATTATCGGGGAAAGATCAAACTGGTGTCTGTGGTTCCCTCATTGGACACCCGCGTGTGCGATATGCAAACGCGCCGCTTTAACGAGGCGGCTGCCAGTCTAAGCGAAAACGTGGTGGTGCTGACGGTAAGCGCCGATTTGCCTTATGCGCAGCGGCGGTGGTGTGGGAATGCCGGCATTGACCGCGTCCAGACCCTCTCCGACCACAAAACCATGAACTTCGGCGACGCCTATGGCGTACACATCGAAGACCTGCGCCTTGATCAGCGTTCCGTGTTCGTCATTGACGCCCAAGATACCCTGGTGCACGTGGAATACGTGCTAGAATTCAGCGACCAACCCGACTACGACGCCGCCATGACGGCTGCTCTAAACGCCCTGTCTTAAGGCGAAACCGCGTCACGTGGAGAAGTTCAACTTCCTGGCAGCCTCTTTGCCGGCTATTTCTTGGTAAAAATCTTTTCTTTCAGCGCCCGCACGTCCTCGGGCATGACGTCTGGAATGATCAGCGCCCCCTTCACCTGCGCCTGGCCTTTTTCAAACTGGAACGGCACCATGCTGATGTACAGGTCGCGCGCCCCGGTGATGATCTGAAAGAAACGCCAGATGGGGCTGGGCGACCAGTTGGTGTCTACCACTGCCGGCAATCCCTTCAAATCAATCGCATCCACCAGAGGCCACTGTTCGGGCACGGGGATGAAGAAAATAATGCGGAAGTTTGTCTTTACCATGCGCCGCTGCAGATATTCTAGATATTGGTATGCGCCGTACACAATTCCTGCTGCATAAAGACCCAGCGGCAGCAGCGCCCAGCGCGGATCAATGACCAGCACCGGAGCCGCCACAAAGAACGCCAGCGAAACCGCCGCGGCTACAATGAACAGCAGGACATAGTAACGCCGCATCACTCGCCCCACAAAGTTGCGATACCAGGCTAGTTTAATCTCCACCTCCACCACCTCTTCTGGCAGCAGGCGCGCGCTCAGATTTTCGGGAAACACGTTTACCCGCAGATTGCGCCATATTCTCTCGGCTGACTGTCGCCAGGGAGCAGGCGCAGCCA
>CAYQYJ010000001.1:14938-18305 GCA_964421605.1 uncultured Ardenticatenaceae bacterium
CGCAGATTGCGCCATATTCTCTCGGCTGACTGTCGCCAGGGAGCAGGCGCAGCCAACGGCGGGCGATATAGTTCGCCTTCTTCGGTTTCTTCTGCTTCCGGGGGCGGTAATCCAATCACGACCTGAACTGCCTGTCAACCCTATCTGGCTGGCAACTGCAATTGCTGCCCGGGTTGGATGATGTAAGAGGTCAAGTTATTTAGGCGCATGAGCGAGTCTACATCGGTGCCAAAGCGGAGGGCAATATCGTACAACGTATCGCCGGATACGACGGTATACGTCTGCGCCCCTCCTGGCAGCGTTTGTGGGGCAGCCTGACCGGCAGGCAGCGGCGTGGGCGTGACCACAGTGCCCGGTGGCGGCGCGGCTGGCTCAGAGATCGTCTGCTGCGTCGGCGCGGCTACGGGCTGGGCGCTAAAAGCGTTCTGGATAATGTTTTCGCTGGTGTCAATCAAGGTATTGATTTCAGTGGAATTGCCTGTCGAAAGCAGGTCGTTGGCCCAGGAGGCAAAGAAGGAGTTAATTAGCCATCTGATAGCCACAAAAACGATGATGATGCCTAGAAAATAAGTCAGCACTTTGCCCAGATTCTTATTGGGCAAGCCTTCCTTCATAATTAAATGGTAGGCTAGAAACAGCCCAATGCCCAGGGGGACAAATCGCAATAGTTCGGCAAGGTTCATCTTTTTTCCTCCTTAACGCTTATCAGGCGTGTCATGAAAATGATGTGTGATGAGCGCTGATGGCGCGTGAGCCGTCTCTGCCGGCTAGGGCAGGAACAGACTGGGGTCTACAAATGAATCAGTCACTTTGTCATAAATGGTGTAATGGACGTGCGGGCCGGTGGCGTAGCCCACAGCCCCCATCACGCCCACAGGCTGTCCTTTGGCAACACTGCCTTCCGCCGCCAGATAGGAACGCGGGTGGAGCAGCCAGACGATCCATTCATCGTTTTCAATACGGATCGTGCTGTTGCGCCACCTGTCGGTATAGGTGGTGAGTTCGCCAGGCATAGGCGCTTGCAGCAGGGAACGGCTGTTATCGCTGGAAATATCTACTCCAGGCAAACTGTAGGCGCAGCCGTGTACGTCTTGGGTGAGCTGCGGCGATTCGCCCACCGGGTTCAGCGTGGGGCGCAGGCCCGGCAGCCCCAGGATGTGCGGGCGGCTGAGGCATGTTTCATCGTCCAGGGGACGGTCGTCGGGGAACTCCATCCGTCCGCCCGCACTTTCCCCTTTGAGCCAGCCTGCCAGCGTATACGCGCTCCAGTCAAAAAGGCGCGTCCCCACGTCCAGAAGGGTGAGGGTCAGGGGAATATGCTCCAGGTCTAACTGCGAAGCGACCAGGCTTTGTACCGCCAGATGCGTGGGCCAGGCGCCCAGGTCGGTGACGACAACGGTGCCCAGTTCAATGTCGGAATAGACCATGTTACGATACTGTTCGCTGTAGTTGTTCATGACGTAGGCGGAGGTGCGGGGGTCGAGGCGTTGGGCGGCGGAGATGCCGGCATTATACGCCAGATAACACCGCTGCAGCGCCAGGGGGTCTTGCGTCCAATACGTCACTTCAGGACATCGCTTTTTGAATTCTACTGCTCCTAGCGCCAACTGCGCGGCTACCTCCCGATCCGAAATTGGGCCAGGGGTGAAACAAGGCAGTTGACCGGAACGAACGAGATCGTAAACGCCCATGATCCCGATACAATTCTGCGGGTTCACAGGCTGCATACTGCTTTCTTTGTACCAGACTACTAAAGGTACTTCTCGGGGTATGTCCGTCTGGCGAGCCACATAATCGGCCACGGCGGCCCATTTCACTACCTGCGCCTGGGTCGCCCGCGGCAGCGCAAACTGCCCGTCCATATAGGCTCGACCACCATTGATCAGCCCCAACCCCACCAAAATCCACCACAATGTGCCCCACATGCCGCGCAGGGTGCCCAGGAGCAGCTCTTGTGGTTGTAATCCTAACCTGGGAATCAGTTCAAAACGCACCCATTCTCGCAGCCAGGGAGGAAAGATCAGAGTCCACAGCGTTGAGAACGACATAGATAGAATGCGTCAATTATACTTAACTTAACGTAACGTTCAACAAAATTGAGCAACAACGCCCTCTGGCTGCTGAGAACCTTGTCCTGTTACTTCACCCGATGCGCCAGGCGCGGGTCCAGGGCGTCGCGCAGCCCATCCCCTAGCAAGTTGAACGCCAGCACGGTGATCATAATTGCCAATCCCGGAAAAAAGACCAGATGCGGCGCGCTGAAGACCTGGTTGCGTTCGCTGGCTAACATAGCGCCCCACTCAGGCGTTGGGGGCTGCGCGCCCAGACCGATAAAGGAGAGGGCGGCGGTGTCCAGGATAGCGGTGGCAATGCCTAGCGTGGCTTGTACAATCAACGGCGGCAGCGCGTTGGGTAAAATCCGGCCAAACAAAATACGCCACGAACTGGCTCCCAGAGCGCGTGAAGCCTCCACATAATCTTGCTCGCGGATGGAGAGCACGCTGGCCCGTATCACGCGGGCATAGGCGGGAATGCTGACAATGGCGATGGCCAGCATGGCGTTGGTCAGCCCTGCTCCCAGGACGCTGACGATGGCAATTGCCAGCAGTAGGAACGGGAAAGCCAGGATGACGTCCATGATGCGCATGATGACGTTATCCGCCCAACCGCCCACGTAACCCGCCACTGCGCCCAGAAAAGTCCCGACGATGATGGCAAAGCCCACCGTAATGAAGCCAACGGTCAGGGAAACGCGCGTGCCGTAAATGACGCGGCTGAGCATGTCGCGCACGTTGCCGTCCACACCCATTATATGCTGTGGCTTGTCGGCGGGGCAGCCCAGCAAGTGGATACAGGGCGCCTCTCGTTTATTAATAGTCTCAATGCCTATGAGTACCTGTTCCGGATCATAAGGGGCCACAATAGGGGCGGCAATTGCCAGGAAAATTAGGAACACCAGGATGATCAAGCCAGCAATGGCTGATTGCTGCCGGAACAAGCGCCGAAAAGTGATGCGCCACAGACTGTTGGAGCGGAAATCCGCCAGACTGCCGGCAGTAGGGTCGTCGAGGAGAGGGAGTTCAGTTACAGTCGCCATAAAAAATTCCTGGTCAATGCCTCATAAATTACCAGCAGCCCACCACCGCCGCCGTCGCCTGCCACACTTCTTCTTTCTACCTTCTACCTTCTCCTATCAGTCCAACCGAATGCGCGGGTCCAAAATGGCATACGACAGGTCTACTAACAGGTTAATCGCCACATACCCCACCGAGATGACTACCACAAACCCCTGAATAATGGGGTAGTCGCGGGCGGTGATGGCTTCGTACAGACTGCGCCCCACCCCAGACAGGCCAAAAATCGTCTC
>CAYQYJ010000001.1:18405-45393 GCA_964421605.1 uncultured Ardenticatenaceae bacterium
CCGGCAGAAAGCCGTCCGCTAGGGGGAAGCCAGAAAGGGGTATCTTTGAGCAGCAGGGCAAATACGTAAGCCAGCATCAAGCCCAGCCAGAAAACAGGCATGGATACGCCAATGTTGGCCCCCACCATGGTGGCCACGTCAATGAAGGAATTGCGGCGCACGGCGGAGAGAATGCCGGCAGGAATCCCCACCGCCATAGCCAATAACAGCGCCGACATACCCAATTCCATCGTAATCGGTAGCCGTTCGATCAAGATTTGCGTCACAGGGCGCTTAAAGCGAATTGAATCGCCAAAATCCCCGCGCAGCACGTCTGCCGCAAAAATAGAAAACTGCACTGTAATCGGCTTGTCCAATCCCTTATCCCGGAAAAACTGCTCACAGATTTCCGGCGTAGCCTTTTCCCCCAGAATGGCTGTACAGGGATCGCCCGGAATAGCACGCGCCAGGGCGAAAGTAACGATTAATACGCCCACTATCACCGGAATAGAAGCGATTATACGGCGAATGCTATATTGAATCATTGTTTCATACTCCGCCGGATACTGTTCCGCGTAGCGCGGGCGTCTTGCCCGCACCCCCTAAAAACGATGCGGGATGGATCACCCGTCAGGCGAACCATCCCGCATCAATCGGGGTGTCAGTTACAGAATTGCATCAGGATCGGGACGTGGCGAGATCATTCGCTAACCGCGATCCTATTTACTCGCTGGGAGCGTTAATGAAACCGCCCCACAGGGCTGAGAAGTAAGTGAAGGCACCTGTATTGCCTACGTGATACGGGCTGGCGGCATCCCACTGAATGCCCCAGGACATCACCACGTCATTGGCGTCCAGGTCAGAACCGTCATGGAACTTGACGCCTTCGCGCAGGGTGCAGGTCCACACAGTCAAGTCCGCGTTGGCATCGCAGGACGTCGCCAGCGCCGGCTCAACGGCTGTGCCGCCGATTTCATAAGCCAGCAGCGGTTCCGTCACCTGCTCGCAAGCCCGCAGCGACTCGCCATCCGTTTCATCGCCGCAGTAGAGGCTGATCGGTTCCGCGTTTTGCATCCAGACAAAGGTATCCTTGCCCGGATCCATGACGTAGAACGTTTCGTTGCCCAACGGGCTGACGTGCGGGTTGCCCACCGCCGCCAGATAGGCTACAGCCGAACCGCCATGCGCCACGGGAACCATGGGCACGTGCTGCTTAATGGCGTTGTTAGCCGCCTCGTAGAACGGTTGGCGAAGGGTGTCATCAGCCAGAGCTGCGCCCTGGGCCAACGCATCGGTGATGTCTGGGAATTTCTCGCCAAACTGCTGCGAGGCGCCCGCGCCAAAGTGGAAGTCCAGGAAGTTGGTGGCATCGGGATAGTCCGCGCCCCAACCCAACAGGTGCAAACCCACCAGTTCACCCGCGTCCGCTGCCGCAATAAAGGCGCCCGATTCCATGACTTCAATGGTGGCGTCAATGTTCAGGTTATCCTTCAACTGCGCCTGAATGTCCTGGGCCACAATTCCTGGCTCAGGCAGATAGCCGCGCACGACGTCACGATAGTTGATGACTGTGGAGAACCCGTCCGGGAAGCCCGCCTCCGCCAACAGTTTACGCGCTTCTTCGGGATTAAACTCATACCAGGAGTCGCCCGCGCAGCCATTGGGAATGGAGCAGGGAGTGAAGTGGCTGGCGGCTTCTGAGCCGCCTGGGTAGAAGTTGTCCACGATACGCTGCCGGTCAAGGCCCATGGCAATCGCCTGGCGCACCATTTCATTGTCAAATGGCGCGTGGGTGTTGTTCATACCAACGTAAAAGATGTTCAGCGCTGGGCGCTCCAACAACTGCAAGTTAGCGTCGCCCGCAATCGTCTCGAAATCATCCGGCGCGGGGTTGTCAATACCATCTACTGTGCCTGATTGCAGTTCCAGCAGACGGGCCGCGGCTTCCGAATTCCAGCGAAAAACGAGGGTGTCGGCGATAGCTGCGTCGCCCCAATACCCGTCAAACCGCTTGAAGACGATTTCTTCGCCCCGGTTCCAGGTATCGAGCATGTATGGACCGGTGCCAATAGGCCTTTCCAGCAGTGCGCCCGTGCCGCCAGTGGATTCCAGGTATTCGCTGGGCTGGATGGCAAAAGCCGTAAAGGCGGCTTTGGACGGGAAGGCGGGATCCGGCGCGCACATGGTGAACTGAACTGTGTACCGGTCCACCGCCGCAATTTCTTGCAACAGACCGCCATATTCACAACTATCGGCAGTCATAACCATGGGCTCAAACTCGGCCATGGGTTCTTCCGTGGGCTCTTCCATGGCTTCGGTGGGTTCAGCCGGCGGCTCTTCTGTCGGCGTAGCTGCGCCGCCCGCACAGGCAGCCAGGACAAGCCCCAACACTAGCAGCCATGCAAGTAGCAAATACCGTTTGTTGATAGACTTCATGTTTCTTCTCCTTATCTCCATGAGCTAAACGAACGAAAATTTGGATACCCAAAGGCGACGATTCACCAGGAAGCGCAGCCAGAATGGGTGAGTGAGAGAACACCAATAGTAGCACGGGTTAATCTGGCTGACAAAAGAACGTCCGTCGTAACTTTTGCAGCGCGAGTCTCCTGCCCGCCTTATGAGATGACGTGTATCTCTACACGGACACAACGGCTGAATCTGGTATAATTCGCCATTGTAATTATTGTCCCGTCAAACGTGAAATGAGGAGTTCGCATCCTCAGATGCGAACGGCGGGCATCCGGCGATAAACTCAGGACCAGAGGATAGAGATGGGATGAGTAATCGAGACATTGCTGAGACTTTTGAGAAAGTCGCCGATATGTTGGCTATTCGCGGCGACAATTTGAACCGTATTCTGGCGTACCGCAACGGGGCGGAGAGTATTCGCGCTTTGGGGCGCGACCTGAGCGCTATTCGCGCGGAAGGCGGCCTGACAGCTATTCCAGGCATTGGCAAGACGCTGGCTGAGAAAATTGAAGAGATGCTGGACACGGGACGGCTTGGATTTTATGACCGGTTGGCGCAGGAAATTCCCCCTACTTTGCTTGACCTGCTGCACATTGAGGGCGTCGGTCCCAAAAAGGTAAAGCTGTTTTATGATCAACTGCAAATCACCACACTGGAGGAACTGAAAGCGGCGGCGCAGGCAGGTAAGCTGCGTTCGTTATCTGGCATGGGGGCTAAATCGGAAGCCAAAATTTTAGCCGGCATTGAGACGTTAGCCCGGTTGCAAACGGATCGCACCCCTCTGGGCGAAGCCTGGCCCATTGCGCAGATGATCCTGGCGGAACTGGCTCGCCTGCCAGGGGTGACGCAGCACGCCGTCGGCGGTTCGCTGCGCCGCATGAGGGAGACGATTGGCGACATTGACCTGCTGGTGGCGGCGGCGGATGCCGCGCCCATTATGGACTATTTTGTGCAAATGCCGCAGGTGGCCAGCGTGGTGGGGCATGGGCCCACCAAGTCGCGCGTGGTTTTACAGAATGGCATGGGCGTGGATTTGCGCGTGCTGCCGGCATCTCACTGGGGCACGCTCCTTTCTTACTTCACGGGCAGCAAAGCCCACAACGTCCGCCTGCGCGAACTGGCGCAAAAGCAGGGCCTCAGCCTCAACGAATACGCCTTCACCTACCCCGATGGTCGTGAGATTATTTGCGCCACCGAAGAAGAAGTCTATCAGGTGCTGGGCCTGCCCTATATCCCGCCTGTGCTGCGCGAAGATCGCGGCGAAATCGAAGCCGCCCAACAGGGAACATTGCCCTCCCTTATCCAGGCTGGCGACATTGTTGCTGACCTGCATATGCACACCACCTGGTCTGATGGTCGCCTCAGCGTGTTGGAAATGGCCCAGGCCGCCAAAGCGCAGGGTTTGCAATACATCGTTATCACCGACCACTCCGCCAGCCTGGGCATCGCCAACGGTCTCTCGGTAGAACGGCTCTGGCAGCAAGCCGCCGAAGTTCGCGCCGCGGCTGCCGCCCTGGGCCCTGATTTCCGCGTCTTCCACGGCACCGAAATGGAGATCCGCGCGGATGGCGCGCTGGACTATCCCGACGAGGCGCTGGCGCAGTTAGATTTCGTCATTGCTGCCCTGCACGTCAGCCTGCGCCAGCCGCGGGAACAGGTGACCGGGCGCGTACTGTCTGCCATCAATAACCCGCATGTAGACATGCTGGCTCACCCCACCGGGCGCTTGCTGCCTGACCGCCTGGGCGCAGACCTGGACATGGATCAAATATTGCTGGCGGCGGCGCGTACAGGCACAATTGTAGAAATCAACGCCAACCCGCGCCGCCTGGATTTGCAAGACAGCTATGTGCGGCGGGCGCTAGAACTGGGCGCGCCGCTGGCGATCAACACGGACGCCCACCACAGCGACGATTTTGGGCTGCGCCATTATGGCGTTGCTGTGGCCCAACGAGGGTGGGCCACGGCAACCAACATTGTTAACACCTGGCCTGTAGAGCGTTTCTTACAGCTTATTCGTCGCTCTGATTGAACGGCAAATCTAAAAATTCATGGCACGATACGAACAACCTCCTGACCCGCGGGAAGCGGGACTCAACCCCCAGCGGCAGCGGCGGCAGCGCCAGGACGCCAGCGAACCAGTGCCCTGGCTCTGGTTGGGTCTGGGCGTCCTTGTCACCATCGCCGCCATCGTCTTTGCCCTGTCGCTGGCGAACTCCTTTTTGTCCCGCCCGCCGCTGTCTGTCTCCATGGGAGCCACGCCGACCATCATTTTCTTGACGGCGCCGCCCACCGCGGCTTCGTCGCCTACGCCTCTCTTCCCCACGCCCACCCCTATTCCCACCTTGACCCCTATTCCCACCCCCGACCGGGCCACGCCGCCGCCGGAGGTCAGCGTGGATTTCTTTGCCCGCGTGGCGAACACGGATGGTTTTGGCGTAGTCGTACGCGGCGGCCCCAGCGTCAACAACGTGCAGATCGTGCTGGCGGATGAGGGAGACGTGATGCTGATCATTGGCGGGCCAGAGGTTGGCGGCGACTTCAACTGGTGGCAGGTGCGCCTGGCAGACAGCACCGAAGGTTGGGTAGCCGCCCAATTCCTGGAGCCTGTGCCCGCCCCGCCAGACGCGGCGACTAATTACCAACCCCCTTTACAGCCTACTCCGTGAGGTTTCCCATGGATCCTGCTGCTCGCGTTGCCCAGCTTCGTCACGAGATCAACTACCACATTTACCGCTATCACGTCCTGGATGCCCCCGTTATCAGCGACGCGGAATACGACGCTTTGTTTGCGGAACTGGCGGCGCTGGAGCAGGTACACCCTGATCTGATTACGCTTGACTCCCCCAGCCAGCGCGTGGGCGGCGGCGTAATTGACGCCTTTGAAAAAGTGGCCCATCCCGCGCCCATATTGAGTCTGGCGAACGCCTTTAATATTGAAGAGTTGTACGCCTGGCGCAAGCGTATTGGGCGGTTGCTGGCTGCCGACGTGGAGTTGGACTACGTGGTGGAACCCAAGATAGACGGTCTGTCCGTGGTGCTCACGTATGAAAACGGTCGTTTTGTGCAGGGGGCGACGCGGGGCGACGGCGAGGTAGGGGAGAATGTGACGCCGAACCTGCGCACGATCCGGAGTTTGCCGCAGCGCATTCCTGTTGATCCTGCCAGCGGCATGACCCCGCCCCCTTATCTGGTGGTGCGCGGCGAGGTCTTTTTTCCCCTGGATAAATTTGAAGCGTTCAACGAGGCGCAAGCCGACAGCGGCGAGCGCACCTACATGAATCCGCGCAACGCCGCTTCCGGTTCGCTGCGCCAGTTAGACAGCAGCATTACCGCCAGCCGCCCGCTATCCTTGCTTTGTTACGACTTTGTGGCTTGGGAAGGGGTGGATATTCCGCAGCAGTGGCAACGGCTGGCTTATTTGCGCCAGATGGGGTTCCCTGTCTCCCCTGACGTGGCTTACTGCGCTACCCTGGAAGCGGTAGCCGCCCAATATGCGCAGTGGGTAGACAGGCGCAACCATATCAACTATGAAGTAGACGGCATTGTGGTCAAAATCAATGACCGGCTGTTGGCGCACAGTCTGGGCTTTGTGGGCAAGGACCCCCGCGGTGCGCTGGCGATGAAGTTTCCAGCGCAGGAGAAGACGACGCGGCTGCTAGGGGTGAAAGTCAATGTGGGGCGCACCGGGGTGCTGGCGCCCGCCGCTGTGCTGGAACCGGTGGAGCTTGGCGGCGTTATTGTGCAGAACGCCACGCTGCACAATTACGACGAGATCGCCCGCAAAGATATTCGCCTGGGGGATGTGGTGTGGGTAAAGCGGGCGGGCGAGGTGATCCCGTATATCGTTGGGCCCGTGCCCGATTTACGCGACGGCTCTGAGCAGCCCATAACGCCGCCCACGCACTGCCCATTTTGTCAGGAAGCGGTAGTGCGCATCCCTGGCGAGATAGCCATTTACTGCGACAATCCCGCCTGCCCGGAACAGTTGGTGCGCCGCGTGGAGTATTTTGTCAGCCGCGGGGCGATGGACATTGGCACGTTTGGTTCGCAAACAGCTTCGCTGCTGTTTGGCAGGGGGTTGATTCATGATGTGGCCGACATCTACACCTTGCGGCGGGAGGATTTGCTGACGCTGGAGGGGTTCAAAGATAAGAAAGTGGATAATTTGCTGGCGGGAATTGAAGCCAGCAAGCAGCAGCCGCCGGAGCGGTTATTGACCGCTCTAGGTATTCGCTTTGTAGGCAATGTCGTCGCCGGGTTATTGTTGGGCGCGTTGGGCAGTATTGATGCTCTGAGTACGGCAACGACCGCCCAATTGGAGGCGATTGAGGGGGTTGGGCCGCAGACGGCTGCTGCGGTGGTGACCTGGTTTGGCAATGAGCGTAACCAGGCGGTGTTAGCCAAGCTGCGGCAGGCGGGTTTGCCCTTTGCCGTCGCCACGACGCCTGTACGGGCAGATACCCTGGCGGGCAAAAGTTTTGTGCTGACGGGCACGCTGCCATCATTGACGCGGGATGAGGCGAAGGCGTTGATTGAGGCGCACGGCGGCAAAGTGGTGGGGTCGGTGAGCGGGAAGACGGATTATGTGGTGGCGGGGGAAAATGCCGGCAGCAAACTCACCAAAGCGCAAACCCTGGGAATAACCATCCTGGACGAAGCCGGCTTGCGCGCTTTGCTGGCAGTAACTTGAGACAGACTGGAGCAGTCTTGGAGACTGCTCCAGTCTATGTCAACAGTAAATTATCTATCAGCCGCGTCTTACCCACAAAAACAGCCAGCGACAATAGGGCGCGCGTCACGCCGCCGTCTATCTCTATTAGCGTGTCTGGATCGGCGCAGGAGACGTAATCCAGACGCGCCAGGGGTTCTGCCTGGATAATCTCCGTCATAATGCGGCGCAAATCGTTGGCCTGGGTGATATTGCCGGCATACGCCCGCTGCGCCGCCGATAACGCGCGGAACAACACCGTCGCCGCCTGCCGCTGCGCCGCGTCCAGATAAACGTTGCGGCTGGACAGCGCCAGCCCATCCGCCTCGCGGCTGGTGGGGCAGACCACAATCTCCACGGGAAAGTTCAAATCGCGCGCCATTTGCCGAATGACGACCACCTGCTGCGCATCCTTTTGGCCGAAATACGCCTTATGCGGCTGGACGCAGTTGAACAGCTTGCTTACTATTGTGGCCACGCCGCGAAAATGGCCCGGTCGCCTGCCGCCTTCCAACGGCTGCGCCACGTCATTGACTGTCACCCAGGTCTGGAATCCGGGTGGGTATAGGATCTCTGGCGTTGGCGTCCAGACCAGGTTCACTTCTGCGGCTTGCAGCAGCGCCAGGTCGCGCGCCAGGTCGCGGGGATAAGCCGCCAGGTCTTCTTGGGGACCAAACTGGGTGGGGTTGACAAAAATGGTGACAACGACGCTGGCGCACTCTGCGCGGGCGGCGCGCACCAGCGAAAGATGCCCTTCGTGTAGATACCCCATTGTGGGCACAAATCCCACCGGTTGGGGCAGCGCCGCGCGCGCGGCGCGTAGTTCGGCGAGGGAGGTCAACGTCATCATAGGATTGGTTGCGTGGGGGAGGCGAGAGCCGTTATCAGTTGGTAGAGGGTGTTGTTGATGGGAGTGGGAATGCCGGCATGTTGCCCGGCGCGCACAATCGCGCCACAGATTGCTTCAATTTCCGTGGGCGCGCCGCGTTGCACGTCTTGCAGCATGGAGGAGTGATTGCCGGCAGTGTTTTCGGCTACCGCTGCCGCCGCGGCTGCCGGATCCGGGTAGGGGAGGCGGATTCCCTGCGCCGCCGCCACCGTAGCCGCTTCAATCGCTGCCGCCCGCATCAGGTCATAAGCAGTGGAGCGGGCCAGCAGTTGGCCGTTGGGGATGCGCAGCAGGGCGGTGATGGGATTGATTGCCGCATTGACCACCAGTTTGCCCCACAGCAGCCCTTCCACGTCAGCCACCACGGCGACGTTAAACCCGGCCTCACGCAGCGCTTCGTGTAGAGATGCGGTGCGGGGATGGGTTCCCAGGGAAATTGTCCCTGGGCCGCCCGGCTGCACCACGCCGGGTCCCACCAGGGTAGCCCCTGCCGTCGTCACGCCCAATGCCACCCGTTCCTCGCCCAGCGCTTCTGCCAGTTTCTCCCGATTTCCCAGGCCATTTTGTAGACTCAAGGCGACGCCATCAGGGGGCAGCGCGCGACTGAGTTGGGCGGCGGCGTGGGCTGTTTGCCACGATTTGACCAGGACAATAGCCTGACGAATGCCGCGACACGCGCCCGGATCGTCCGTGGCGCGCACGGCAAAGCGACGCTGGCTGCCGTCAGCCGCCAGCAGCCGCACGCCCTCCGCTTGCAGCGCGGCCAATCCTGCGGGCCAGGTTCCCAGCATAGTCACAGACATACCTGACTCCGCCAACCGGGCGGCAAACAGGCAAGCCATCGCCCCAGTGCCAACGATTAAAACAGGCGCTTTCATCTCAAATCACAGGTTTGCCAGCAGCGCTTGCCACTCATCCGCGCTCATGTCCGTGCTGTGTTCCCGCCCCGGAAAGCGGCGCTGCTGCACGTCTTTTTTGTATGCCGCGAACGCTTCAGCCATGACTTGATGCAGATGGGCGTACTGCTTGACGAACTTCGGCGTAAAGCGGTCGAATAGTCCCAGCAAATCATGGGTGACCAGCACCTGCCCATCGCAGCCCGCGCCCGCGCCGATGCCGATGGTGGCGATCTCCAGTCGTTGGGAAACAAAGCGGGCCAGTTGTTCTGGAATCGCTTCCAGCACCAGGCTGAAACAGCCCGCGTCTTGCAGCATCAAGGCGTCTTCTAGCAGGCGTTGGGCGGCGGCGGCGGTTTTGGCCTGGGTGCGAAAGCCGCCAAGCTGATGCACGCTTTGCGGCGTCAGTCCCAGGTGTCCCATCACGGGAATGCCGGCATCTACAATTGCCTTCACCACTTCTACCCGTTCCCGCCCGCCTTCCAGTTTGACGGCATCCATCCCCGCTTCTTGCAAGAAACGCCCGGCGTTGCGCACTGCTTCAGGCGTAGACACCTGGTAAGACATAAAGGGCATATCGCCAATGAGCAAGGCGTACTGCGCGCCGCGCGCCACGGCGCGGCAGTGGTGCAGCATATCAGCCATAGTTACGGGCAGCGTGTTCTCATAACCCAGTACCACCATTCCCAGCGAGTCGCCCACCAGAATGCTGTCAATGCCGGCGCGGTCAACTGCCAACGCTGTGGCGTAGTCGTAAGCCGTGAGCATGGTGATCGGATCGCCCTGCCGCTTTTTCAGGTGAAACGTGCGTACCGTTTGTTTGCGTCGGGTAGGGGAAGGCGCTGTGGGCGCTGCGGTTGGCACAGAAATCGTAGACATGGTACCCTCCTTTGTGGGTAGGGGCCAAAATAGAGATGATTGTACAGGCAGAACAAATAATACCAGACATCCCGGTCACCATCTGATCCGGGTGCCGCTTCTATTATGCGGCGAATGCCGGCAAATCGCAATTCTTTTTCGGTTGCCATGTTCTCTGATTCTGTTAAAATGTCCATCGCTCGTTGCCCTTGAACAGGTCGTGTGTTATAACTACGCCCGACCATCTGAGAACTATTTCACAATCCCTTTTATGGAGGGTCTTTAGCGTGCTAAGCGATTGGCAATTCATCGGAATCTTTGTAGCCCTGTCACCTATCTTCCCAGCCTTACCGGTTGTGCTGCAGCACCTGTTAGGCCCCAAAAAGCCAAACCCCATCAAGCAACAGACTTACGAGTGTGGCATTGAGACGGTCGGGGATACCTGGGTTCAGTTCAAGGTACAATACTATTTATTTGCCTTGATTTTTGTCATCTTCGACGTCGAAGCCGTCTTTCTCTTCCCTATTGCCGCCGCTTACGGACAACTAAACCTGTTTGCCGTGATGTCTGCTGCCCTTTTCATCTTCTTGCTCGGCGATGGTCTGGCTTACGCCTGGGCGCGCGGCGCGTTGGAGTGGTTCTAGGCGGTCGTCCTGATTTGATTTCGCGGTGTGGCTGTTCTCGTGCCGCCACGCTTCGCTGCTTTACACCTTTCTGTTTTACATGCCCAATAACCTGGCGAAACGATAACGGAGAATGGCATGCGTTTCAACATTGTTGAG
Organism: uncultured Ardenticatenaceae bacterium; assembly: GCA_964421605.1. GTDB lineage: Bacteria > Chloroflexota > Anaerolineae > Promineifilales > Promineifilaceae > JAGVTM01. The sequence continues at coordinate 28,990 of CAYQYJ010000001.1, forward strand.
TTTCTTGTCAGCTTGCTGCAACTAAAGAGTTTTGACTACCTGCGCGCTGTGTGGGGGCCCCAGCCCTGGGTGGAGCCGGTGCTGGACCTGGTGGGCGTATTGATTGTTTCCACCTTCTGTTTGCTGATTGTCATTTTCCTCATCTGGTTGGAACGGAAACTCATTGCCCGTATGCAAGATCGCATCGGCCCTAACCGCGTGGGCGGCAAATTTGGTCTGCTGCAAACAGTTGCGGATGTGTTAAAACTGCTGACAAAGGAAGATGTGCGACCGTCCGGCGCAGACGGCGTCGCCTATAATCTGGCGCCGCTGCTCGTTGTCATAACAGCGCTGCTCATGTGGGCTGTTATCCCTTTTGCTCCCGGTGTGATTGGCGTAGACCTGAACATCGGGATTTTTTATGTCCTGGCTATTAGCTCGGCTTCGGTGGTCTCCTTGCTGCTGGCTGGTTGGGGTTCCAACAATAAGTACGCGCTGTTAGGCGCGTTTCGTTCGGTGGCCCAGTTGGTCAGCTACGAAATACCTATGGTGCTGGCCCTGATCATCCCTATTTTGCTGGCCCGCTCCATGTCTACCCAAGACCTGATCAACGCCCAGACCGTGCCTTTCCTGATTGTCGCCCCCCTGTCCGCGATCGTTTTCTTTATCTCCACGCTGGCTGAGACGGGACGGACGCCTTTCGACCTGCTGGAGGCGGAATCAGAAATTGTAGCCGGCTTCCACGTTGAGTATGGCGGCATGAAGTTCGGCATGTTCTTCCTGGCCGAGTTTATCAGCACGCTGTTCATGTCTGCTTTGTTTGTCACGATTTATTTGGGTGGTTGGCGGCTGTTTGGTCTGGAAACGCAGGCCGACTGGGGACGCTTAATTGGCATGGTCATCTTCTTTGTCAAGACTTTCCTGGTGTACTTTGTTTACGTCTGGATTCGCGGCACGCTGCCGCGCGTGCGCATTGATCAGCTGCTGAAGTTCAACTGGCAGTTCCTGGTGCCGTTTACGCTGGTGCTGCTTCTGTTTACGGCTGTGCTGGATAAGCTAATTCCCGAGACAACCGGCGCCTGGGGACGTGCCGGCATTCACCTGACTTTGAACCTGATTCTGGCGGTTATCACGCTGCAAATTCTCAGCAGCAATGCGCGACGACAGCGGGCAACGCAGGAAGCGGGACGGATGGGGCCAGGCGCGCCAGTGGCCGAGGTTGTCATGGTGGATGCACATGCCGACCCCCATGCTGCGCCAGCGCATTAAATCAACGGAGAGAGACAAAAACACATGGCTTTCCTTTTCGTCCTCATCAGCATTATGACCCTGGTCTCAGGCTTTATTGTGGTCACCAATCGCAACATGTTCTATGCTGCCCTGGCCATGATGGCCTCCTTCCTGGGCGTGGCTGGCCTATACGTGATGCTGGCTATGGGTTTCATGGCCGCGGCGCAGTTGCTTGTGTACATTGGCGCTATCTCTATTCTGGTCATGTTCGCCATCATGATGACGCGGCGCATGATGCAAACGCGGGAAACGCCCTACAACTCCCAATGGCAGTGGGGCCTGGCTACGTCTGTCTTTATCTTTGCCCTGTTTGCCTACGTGATTCTGCAAGTCTGGCCCCTCACTGATCGTACTATTATTTCCACATCTGATGCCGCCCTGAACAACACAGTCATCGAAATGGGAAAGGCGTTTGTCTCTGGCAATCTCTACGTCATTCCTTTTGAACTCGCCTCCGTGCTGCTGCTGGCGGCTCTGATTGGCGCGATTGTGATTGCCTTACCGGAGAAGAAATAATGACGGCCATTCCTTTATCCTGGTATTTACTGGTGGCGGCGGCCCTCTTTTGCCTGGGGCTGTATGGCGTGCTGGCTCGCCGCAATGCCGTAGCCATTCTCATGGCCGTAGAACTGATGCTCAATGCCGTCAACATTAATTTGCTGGCTTTCTGGCGCTATCGTTACGCCGACGCCCCCGCCGGCCCCGTCTGGGCGGTTTTTGTGCTGACGGTGGCTGCCGCGGAAGCGGCTGTCGGTCTGGCTCTAATCATTTCCGTTTACCGCAGCCGGGATTCGGTGGTGGCTGAAGAGCTGGACTTGCTCAAGAACTAGCGCCGTCGGTTGACGCCGTAACTTGATGATTATCATGGCATGGAAGAGGTTTTTCTATGAGTGAAGCAACACTCGCCACACTGACCTGGCTGGTACCAGCGGGGCCGCTGCTGGTCTTTTTCCTGATTGTGCTCTTCACCAACCGCAATCGTACTTTGAGTTGGCTGTTGGCCTGGGGCGGGATTGGGCTGTCGCTGGTGCTTGGTTGGACCATCGCGTTCCAGATGTTCTTCCTGGACGTGCACCATCTGGCTGAACATCCCACCGTGATCCACAGCGCCATCGCCTGGCTGCCGTTTGGCCGCGCAGCCAACTGGCTGCAAATGGGCGTCGCTGTTGATCCCCTGACTGCCGTTATGCTTATTATGGTGCCCTTTGCCTGTACGGCTATTTTTGTGTACAGCGTGGGCTACCACAACTATGGTAAGCCGCGCGGCACCCAGTTAGGGGTTCCCAACCACGGCAAGGAAGAACCCCTCTTCTCCCGTTTCTTTGCTTTCATGTCTCTGTTTGCCGGGGCCATGCTGCTGCTGGTCGTGGCGGACAACTTGCTGCTGCTGTTCATGGCCTGGGAAATCATGGGGTTGTGTTCCTATTTATTGATAGGCTTCTGGCACGCGCGCACCTACGAACCCGACCCCAAGAACCCGCAAAAACTGCCGCCGCGTCTGGCTGCTATTAAGGCGTTTATGACCACCCGCGTTGGCGATGTGATTATGCTGTTGGGCATTGTGGCCTTTTACCGCGTGTTCAACACCCTCAGTTTTAGCGAGGCGCTGTCGGCGGAGTCCTTGCGCGCGGTGGTGTTGGAGCGCGGCGGCGGGCCCTGGTTAGGTCTGGTGGCGCTGCTGTTATTTGCCGGCACGATTGGCAAATCCGCCCAATGGCCCCTGCACGTCTGGCTGCCCAACGCCATGGAAGGCCCCACTCCTGTTAGCGCCGTCATTCACGCCGCCGCCATGGTTTCTGCAGGCGTTTACCTGATTGTGCGCATCTTCCCGCTCATTGCCGTTGGCGCGGAGGCGACCGCCTCTGTTTCCATAATTATTGGCCTCATCGGTGCCTTTACCGCCCTCATGGCTGCTACCATTGCCCTGGCGCAAGACGACGTTAAAGGCGTGCTCGCTTATTCCACCATCTCCCAGTTGGGTTACATGGTCGCCGCCATTGGCATTGGCGCTTACGTGGCTGCCGCCTTCCATCTGATCACCCACGCCTTTTTCAAGGCGCTGTTGTTCCTCGGTTCAGGCTCGGTCATTCATGGCATGGAGCATGGCGCGGAGCATGTCCACGACCACCATACCGACCCGCAGGATATGATGAACATGGGCGGGCTGGCGAAAAAGATGCCCCTCACCTTCCTCACTTTCCTGATTGGCGGGCTGGCGCTGTCTGGGTTCCCTATCATTACGGCTGGTTTCTGGTCTAAGGATGAAATCCTGGCGGATGCCTGGTATCAAGGCACGCATGGCAACGGTCTGGCGGTAGTGGTGTTTTGGATGCTGGCGGCGGCGGCGATTTTGACCGCTTTTTATACCATGCGCCAGATTTCGCTGACCTTCCTGGGCAAGCCGCGCACGCCCCTGGCGGAACACGCGCACGAAAGCAACCGGTTCATGACCATCCCCCTGTTGGGGCTGGCTTTCTTTGCCATAACTGCCGGATGGGCCGGCATTCCTGAATCTTTCCCTGTGTTGGGCCCGCTGGTTAACAACAACTTCTTCCACCATTTTGTGGGGGCCACCGTGGAAGAGACGCTGCATTTGTTAGAAGAGTCCCACCTGGTGGCCCATGCGCTGGAGACGCTACCTTTCCAGATCGTCCCCCTGGTAACGTCGCTGGTTGTGGCGTTGGGCGGGTTGTTCCTGGGCTGGTGGGTCTATGGGCGGAAGCCGCTGCAAAGCAAGCAGCCAGACCCGTTGATTGCCCCTCTGGGCCCGATCCATTCCTTCCTCATGAACAAGTGGTATTGGGATGAGTTGTATCAGAAACTCTTGATCCGCCCGATGGTTTATGCCTCGGAAACGGTTGTTTCTGAGTGGGTAGATAAGGGCTTGATTGATGGCACGCTGCATCTGATTGCCCGCACGACGTACGCCATTGGCGCGTATATGAAGCTGTTTGAGGAGAAGGTGATTAGCGGCGGTGTGGATAAGGTAAAGGACATCGTTTTGGCCGGCGCCGACAGTTTCCGTACGCTACAAACGGGCAAGGTGCAAGAGTATGCGCTGGTTTCGGTGTTAATTGCCGGCACTTTAACCGCCCTTATCTTCATTCTCAACCTGGGTTAGGTTCGCGCCAGCCCGTTCTCACATTGCGCAGGATACGATGGATTTTATTCAAGGTAACCTCCTGACATTGATAATTTTCTCACCGCTGGCTGCCGCCCTTGTCCTTTTTTTGCTGCCAGAGGATGAAAAAACGCTGATTCGCCGCCTGGCATTGGCTTTCAGCTTGATTCCCTTGTTGCTCGCCTTGATTGCCTGGTTCTCCTTTGATCGGGTAAACGCTGGCTTGCAATTTGTCGTCCAGACCCCCTGGTTCCCAGCCATTGGCTCCAGCTTCCATATTGGGCTGGATGGCATCAGTCTGCCGATGGTTCTGCTCACCGCCATCCTCACCCCTCTGGCTATTCTGGCTTCCTTTAATATTGAAGATAAAGTCAGAATGTATATGGTGCTTTTCCTGGTGCTGGAATCTGCCATGTTGGGCCTGTTCGCCTCCCTGGATTTGATCATCTTTTTCATCTTCTGGGAAATCGGCCTGGTTCCCATGTACTTCCTCATCCGCATCTGGGGCGGCGCGGATCGGGACTATGCTTCGTTTAAGTTCATGATCTACACCATGGCGGGCAGCCTGGGACTGCTTCTTTCCATTCAGATCATGGGTCTCTCTACGGGCACCTTTGACATCATTGAGCTGATGGATAGCTGGGTGGCGCTGTCCGGCGGTACTTTGGCGAATACGGGCTTGCCTGTAGCGCTGGTCAAGAGCGTGGCTTACTGGTTGTTTGTCATCGCCTTTGCCATTAAGGTGCCCATCTGGCCCTTCCACACCTGGCTGCCCGACGCCCATACGCAGGCGCCCACCGCTGGCTCTATGATCCTGGCGGGCGTTTTGTTGAAGTTGGGTGCATACGGATTCCTGCGCCTGGTCATTCCTCTGTTTCCGGCTCAGGCTATGGCTACGGCTTCCGTGTTAGCCTGGCTGGGTATGGCCAGTATTGTTTTCGGCGCGCTGGCGGCGTTTGGGCAGTGGGACTTCAAGCGGTTGGTGGCGTACTCCTCCATTAACCACATGGGTTTTGTGGTGTTGGGCATTGCCGTTTACGCCTGGGTTTATGGGCAGGCAGCCATCAATGTGGATATGCGCGGCGACGCCATCATGGCTACCAATGGCGCAGTGATGCAGATGTTCAATCATGGGCTGTCGGCTGCCGGCATGTTCTTCCTGGTAGGCGTTGTCTATGAACGCACCCATACGCGCAAGCTGCATGAGTATGGCGGCTTGTGGGCGGTGCTGCCCTTCTTTGGCGCCATTTTGATTTTCACCAGTATGGCTTCGTTGGGGCTGCCCGGCTTGAACGGCTTCGTTGGCGAGTTCATGATCACCCGCGCCGCCTGGAGCCCGTTCCCCGTGCAGTTGGCTCTCTCCATGCTGGGCTTGCTCATGACGGGCGCGTATATCCTGAAAGGGATTGGTCAAACTTTGCATGGGCCCCTCAATCCAACCTGGCGCGGCTTAACCGACATGACCCTACGCGAGCACCTGGTTATCTGGCCCCTGATGGCGCTCATGTTAAGCCTGGGTCTATGGCCGCAATGGCTGGTAGCCATTGTTAATGACACTGTGACAAGACTGTTTAGCTGAAGTCGCCGCTTCTGATTTCCGCCTTTTTGCACTAGTCTGGAATAGCGAATATGGAATTCCCATTTCTCTCTATCATCACCTTATCGCCCATCGCCTTTGCCGTCATCATTTTGATGCTGCCAAAGGAGCGGGGCGAGAATGCGCGCATGTTGGGCCTGGCAGCCATGATCTTGGGCCTGATCTTGTCGGCGTATGTGTATATTTCTTATTTGACGAATTTGCCGGCATCTGGCCTGCCCTGGGAAGAAACGCTTGCCTACGTCGAAGAATACGCCTGGGTGCCTTCGTTGGGCCTGAACTACATCGTCGGCGTGGATGGCTTGAGCGCTACCCTCGTTTTGCTTACCTCCATTGTCGGTCTGGGCGGCGTCCTCATCTCCTGGAGCATTCCCGACCGTCCCCGTGAGTTCTTCGCCTTCTTTATGCTGTTGGTAGCCGGCGTTCAGGGCGTATTTGTGGCTGTGGACGCCTTCTTGCTCTTCTTCTTTTACGAACTGGCGGTACTCCCCATGTACGTGCTGATCCTGATCTGGGGTTGGAAGAAGACCCGCGAATACGCCGCCATGAAGCTGACCCTCTACCTGTTGATTGGCAGCTTCGTCTCTCTCATTGGTTACCTGGTCATGTACTTCAAATTGGGCGAAGCGGGCATTGCGCCTACCTTTGACCTGCGCGTCTGGGCTGCCACCGACTTCCTGCCTGTGGACCAGATCACCTGGTTTATGCCCATCTTCCTGGGGTTTGCCGTTCTGGCTGGCGCCTGGCCCTTCCATAACTGGTCGCCCGATGGCCACGTAGCCGCCCCCACCGCCGTCTCCATGATTCACGCGGGCGTGCTCATGAAGTTAGGCGCATACGCCGCCATGCGCGTAGCTATTCAAATGCTGCCTGTCGGCGCCGTTTACTGGCTGCCCTTCATCATTTTGCTCACGCTCGTAAATGTCGTCTATGGTTCCCTCATCGCCATGCGCCAGCGCGACATGAAGTATCTGATTGGTTACTCCAGCGTCAGCCACATGGGGCTGGTCGTCATGGGCTTTGCCACCATGAACACCGAAGGATACGTCGGCGCGGGCATCCAGATGGTCAGCCACGGCATCATGACCGCCCTCTTCTTTGCCGTCGTCGGCATGATTTATGATCGCGCCCACACGCGCGATATGGACACCTTGCGCGGCATGATGAAAGTCTTGCCCTGGTGTATGGTTGCCTTCGTCATTGGTGGTCTGGTCTCCATGGGCATGCCTGGTCTGTCTGGTTTCATTGCCGAGTTCCCCATCTTTATGGGCGTCTGGCGCGGCGGCAGCCTTAACCTGACGGGCGCTTTTCTGGGGCTGAATCCGGCTAACTACTACCCGCTGATCGCCATTATCTCCGTGACGGGCATCGTCATCACCGCAGCCTACATCATTCGCGCTGTGGGCACGGTCTTTCTGGGCGACTACGATGCCCACAAGTGGCACGACATGCGTGGCTTGCTGGCAATTGACAAACTGACGCTGGCCATGTTTTCCATCTGCCTGATCGTGATTGGTATCTTCCCCTCGGTGATAGCCCCCATCGTGCAGTCAGGCATTGAGCCCGTTGTTTCACGTCTGAACGAAGCCCACCAGGCCACAAACGTGCTGCACGCCGTTCAATCTGCCGCCCATTACCTTATTCAGTGGCTCGGAGGTGCTTGATGAGCCTGCTTTCCCTCTCCAGTACCCTGGCGTTACTGCCAGAGATTAGCTTACTTGTGCTGCTGGTAGCGATTCTGGCCTACGATCGTCTCCTCAAACCCACTGAACGCCGCCGCATTGGTTTGCTTTCTGCCTGGGGTTTCTTTATTGCCTTGCTCATTACGGTTGGGTTGTTTTACTTCTTCCGCCAGCCAGGCACCAGCCCGATTGCTATTTGGGGCGGTATGTTCCGCCACGACATGACCACCCTCGTGTTTCGGGTGATGTTCCTGATCGCCGCCACCATTGTCAGCCTGATAGCCGTGGATTCGAAGGAACTGCAAAGCGGTGAATTCTACGCCCTCCTGGTCACCTCCACCATTGGCTTTAACATGATGGCGGCATCGGGCGACCTGATCATGTTGTTTGTGGCCCTGGAAACAGCCAGCATTTCCCTCTATGTATTGGGCGGTTACGCCACGCAGAACAAGTTTTCCGCCGAAGCGGGCATGAAATACTTTGTCTACGGCGCGTTTGCTTCGGGCGTGATGCTCTACGGCATGAGCCTGCTCTATGGCTTGACGGGGGAGACGAATTTGACAGGCATTGGCGCCAACATCATCACTGGCGGCTACAACAGCGTGGTTTTGCTGGCAGCGGTGCTGGTGTTGGTGGGACTGGGCTTCAAAATAGCTGTCGTTCCCTTCCATTTTTGGGCCCCCGACGTGTACGAAGGCGCGCCCACGGCGGTCACCGCCTATCTGTCTACGGCTTCTAAGGCGGCGGGTTTTGCCGTCATTATGCGCGTATTCTTGCTGGGCGCGTTGGGGCTGCCCACGATGGCCAACCCCTGGTGGGCTATGCTCGTGGCTATGTGCATCGTGACCATGACGCTGGGGAACTTCCTGGCGATCTACCAGAAGAACATCAAACGGATGTTGGCTTACTCCAGCATTGCCCAGGCTGGCTATGCCATGATTGGCTTTGTCACGCTGACGCCAGATGGCGCGGGCGCTGTCTTGTTCTATCTGCTTATGTACATTTTCACCAACGTTGCCGCCTTTGGCGTCATTATCCTGGCGGCCAACGTGACCGGTTCGGAAGAGCTGAAGGATTTCAACGGCCTCAGCCGCCGTTCTCCTTTTCTGGCGTTGGTTATGCTGCTGGCTTTGCTTTCTCTGGGTGGTATTCCGCCCACGGCAGGTTTCTTTGGCAAGTTTTTCCTGTTCCGCGCTGCCATTGAGAACGGTCTGTGGGGGCTGGCGGCAGTGGGCATTTTGAACGCCTTCGTCGCCCTCTACTACTACCTGTCTGTTGCCAAGTACATGTATCTCTATCGCTCCGATGATGAGGATATCGCCATTCCTGTGTCCCGCGCCTATCAGGTAGCGCTGGCGGTGAGCATCTTTGGCATCCTCTACCTGGGCATTTTTGCCGGGCCGGCATTTGAATTTACGCGCAATGCCGGCATCTTCTTCTTCGGCGGCTAACCGGAAATTGAACAATCTTTCGTATGTGATATAATGCACAACGTTGTGTTGCACGCACACCTGTAGGTTAAGCCATCGTGTCTTTTGACAATAAGCAAATCAATCAGACAGCCATGCTGGCCGGCATTGTAGGTCAAATTGGCTGCCTTACCATCATCATCATTGCATTGGCTTTTGGGGCGGGAACCCTCCTTGACCGGGTTTTAGATACCAGGCCGATTTTTACAATTATCGCCCTGGTTGGCAGCGTACCTGTAACGCTCTATCTTACCGTGCGCGTGAGCCTCACCGCCGCTGCCCGCGTTCAAAAGTCAAGCATAGCCGAGCATAAGGAGGAATAAACCAGCACATGAAAAAACGCTACTGGGTTTACCTTTGCCTCTTAGGCATGATCATATTTGGGTCTGTACTGGTTAAGCCTGTCTTGCCGGTGATCCAATTGCCCGGTGAACTGTTCGTTCGTTTTGACAACGCTTTCATTAAGCAATGGTTTGGCGGCGGCATCACCAACACATTTATGGGGGCGCTGATTGCCTGGGTCATTATCGTCGTCATGGCTTTTAGCCTGAAAGCTAAATCGCGCACGGCAGATGAAGTTCCCTCGGGCTTCTACAACGTCTTTGAATGGTTAGTCGAAGCTCTCTATAGTTTTGTGGAAAGTTCTGCCGGCAAATGGGCTAAAAACTTCTTCCCGTTCTTCATGACCTTCATCCTGTTCATCCTGGCAGCCAACTGGCTGGAGTTGGTGCCTGGCGTAGACAGCATCGGCAAGTATGAAACGATGGGCGAGCTGGCTGAACACCGGGCCGAAGCCGCCGCCGAAGCTGCTGGCGAACATCTCAGCGAAGATGAACTGCATCACATTTATGATGAAGCCATGGAAGCTAACACGGGAGACTTGCGCAATGGCATCTTCTTGATGCGCGCCGCAGCGGACGAAAACGGGAACAAACCAGAAGATGCGGACTACGCCATCGTTCCTTTTGTCCGCGCCGCCGCCACCGACCTCAACTTCACCCTGGCCCTGGCGCTCATTTCGGTGGTCATGACCCAATACTACGGGTTTAAGGCGCAGGGCGCTGGCTATCTCAAGAAATTCTTCCAGTTCGACGCCAACAAAATTGCCAAAAATCCACTGGGGGCTATGGACCTCATCGTCGGCATTCTGGAACTCGTGGCTGAGATTGCCAAAATCTTGTCGTTCTCTTTCCGTCTTTTGGGCAACATTTTTGCCGGGCAGGTGCTGTTGTTTGTCATGGCTTTCCTGCTCCCCGTAGCCAACGTCGCCTTTTTTGGCCTGGAGTTCTTTGTCGGCGCTATCCAGGCGGCTGTCTTTGCCATGCTCACCCTGACCTTTATGTCGCAGGCAACGCAAAGCCATGACCACGCCGAAGGTCACTAATCACTGTAAATAATACCGGCCCGCCGGTCTGTTCAATCCGTAACATCAAACATCTACTGGAGGATTACCGATTATGTCTTTAGAAGCTGCTGAAGCTCTCGCTGTTGGTCTGAAATTCTTGGGCGCTGGTCTGGCTATGACGGGCGCCATTGGCGCTGGCGCTGGCGTAGGTATCGTGGTCGGCGGCGCTGTGCAGGGTATTGCCCGCAATCCTGATGCCAGCGGCACGATTCAGGCTAACATGATCCTGGGCATCGCTTTCGCTGAAGCCGTGGCTATTTACGCTCTGGTGGTTGCCCTCATCCTGTTGTTTGTGGCCTGAGCAATGGCTGACAGACGACTATTACCCCAAGAAGGAATAGTGATATGCAAGCATTAGGGATTAACATAGGGTATCTTATCATCCAGATCCTCGGTTTTGCGATCTTGATGATTCTGATGAAGGGCTGGGCTTACGAACCGATCCTGAAGCTGTTGGAAGAACGGAAGGCGCGCATCGCCAAAGGTTTGGAAGACGCCCGCCAGGCGGCTATCGCCCGTGACAACGCCGACGCCGAAGCCAAAAAGATTTTGGACGCTGCCCGCGCTGAAGCCGCCAAGATTCGCGCCGAAGCGGCGACGCAAGCCGAAGCGTCTGCCAGCGGTATCCTGGCTAAAGCCAACGAAGATGCCAGGAAAATTGTGGCTTCCGCCCAGGATGACGCCGAAGCGGAACGGAACCGCATTTTGTCTGACTTGCGCGGTCAGGTCGTGGGCATTGCCATGGCTGCCGCCAACAAGGTTGTGGGCGAAACGCTCGACGAACAACACCAGCACAAGTTGTTGGGCAGCTTCTTTTCGGCTATGCCGGACAGCATCTCCCGTCTGTCTGGCGACCGCGCAGAGATTACCAGCGCCTTGCCCTTGACGGACAGCGAACAGGCTGCCGCCCGCGCCGCGGTGAAGGCGCAGCAGGTGGTCTTCAAAGTAGACCCGTCTATCCTGGGCGGTTTGATTGTGCGCGTGGGTGATCAGGTGGTGGATAACAGCGTTGCCGGCAAGATGAGCAGCATGCGCGAAGCCCTGGCTTAGGTGAAAATATCAGTGACGGGCAGTTTTTGGCGCATATGCGCTAAAAATTGCCCATAAAAATGGATGTCAGCCCCGCCGCAGGCGGGGCTGACACCCAGCGATGGTTATTCGGCAGAGCGTGCCGGCATATACTGCGCCAGTTTAGACGCCAGATTCGCCAGCGGCAGACTCTGCAGCCACACCCGCCCCGGGCCCGACAGCGTCGCCAGAAACAACCCCTCTCCGCCAAACAGCATATTCTTGACCCCCTTCACCCGCTGGATGTCATAATTCACCGTTGGCTCATACATAGCAATGTGCCCCGGATCAACCTGCATCGTTTGCCCTGGCTTTAGCGCGTAGGAGCGCACTTCCCCCGCGATTTCCACCCAGGCTGTGCCCGGCCCGCTGATCTTCTGCAAAATAAACCCCTCCCCGCCAAACAACCCCGTCCCCAACCGCCGCCGAAACACCACCTCCAATGAGACCGATGCCTCCGCCGCCATAAAAGCGTCCTTCTGGCAAATCAGGCTTTGCCCCGACTGCAGTTCCAACGGCATCACGCTCCCCGGCGCTTCAGGCGTAAACGAAATCATCGCCTGCGGCCCGGTACACGTGTAAGTGGTCAAAAACAATGACTCCCCCGCCAGTGACCGCGCCAGCCCCTTCAACAGCCCGCCGCGCGTACTCGTATCCATCGCCACCTCCCCCACCATCCACGCCATGCCCCCCGACTCCGTAAATAACGACTCCCCCTTCTCCAGATACACATCCAAAATCTGCATTGTCGTTCCGCTAATCTCGTAACGCATTCTCTCTCCCTTTCCCTCTCACGCAAAGAGGAAAGCAGAATATAGCGTCCGTAATCGCGCCAATCGTGTTGGCTGGGCAAGAGTTACGGAGTTATCAGACATTCCCAGACTACAAAAGTCTTCAAGACTTTTGTACTCTCTTGGCAGCACGTAACGCCTGTTTGATTAAATTTTAGCCGACTTGCCCATAGGTACAAACTCCTGGCAACCCATAGGGCTAAAGTTATTCTCTCTTAATGCTATGCCAGGCACGTAGTTCCTTTGCGACACTATCAGCAGTTTTGTCATGCGCATTATCCCTTCGCCTGCAAAGCCTGACACAGTTTGAGAATTGGCGGTGAAGGGCCACAAAATCTAACTCGATAATGTCTAGGGCCCCGGACGCGGGTCGTCCATGAAGCCAACCTCATCGAGATACAGAGCGCCACCCTGTTCGCCTGGGAAGATAAAGCGAATTGCCGTAACCTGGTCAGGTTGAAAAGAAACCCCGGCAGCCTGGAATGTAGCCAGGGGCAGTACGTAAGTTTGTAATACGCGTTCAAAGGGCGTTTGCATGTCAATTTTGTCAAACCCCAACAGCGGCTGCACCCAATCCGCTTTAAGAATACGCGCCAATAACGGCGGATGAATCGAACCAAATTGTGACAGAGGTAAGCGCACCTTTGCACCAGCATTTGTTTCCAGTTCGACCTGGATGTCAAAAGGCAGCGGTTCATTCTGGGCGGTTGTGAGGGCAAAAGTTAGGACATCGTCTCCGGTTAGCGCCCATTCTCGTGCTGTTTCCAGGGGTAACGCCAATTCATACACTGGCGTTGTCCCTGCTTCCCAGGTCAGGCGTAGCGACAGATTCTCTTGTGACGTTTTCCCATCACGCAGCAACAGTCTTTCCCGCTTCCAGTCTGAAAAACCGGTGGCAGTAGCTGTGGCTCCGGGCAAAGCTGTCCGCGTCTCCTGTCCTCCCCTTGTGCTGGTGTCCACAGCCCGGAAAGAAGCGTCCTTGTAAGTGGTTACCAGCAGGTCATCAGGTAGCCAGGCGGCAGCAGCGTGGGGCGTGCGGAACAGGTCGCGATAGCCATCTTGCGCGTTGAGCGCTGCTTCCAGAAAGGCAGTAATGATCACTTTCGCTGCCTGCCGTTGTTCTTCCCCGCTGAGGTAGGCGCGGCGGTTGAGCAGCATCGAATCCATCAGGCCATAATCGCGATCTGCCCAGGTGGTATTGAACTGACCATGATTGGCGCGATAAAGGTAGGCAACGGCGGCAAATGCCTCGCCGTTGTCCACAAAACGCACGCGATTATACGTGGGAATGGCCATTGCTGTATGCGTGTCAGCATCATGCCCGCCGACGAGCATCAAGTAGCTGGTATCTTGTAAGACCAGGGAACTGCCGTTAGGCTTGAACTGCCCATCCGAAGGGGCAATACCTACCACCCCTCGAATGCCAAAGTCAAATTCGTCTGCGACGGCAGCCTGCGTTACGGGTGGATAGAGACGAGTATTAAGTATGGCGGCATGGGTGACAGCCTCGCCGCCACGGGAATGACCGATGAGGGCCACCCGGGTCATGTCAACCTGTCCATAAAAAGGCGTATCTGGCATGTCGTTCCAGGCGCGCCACTGCTGCAAATGCTTGAGCAGCAGCCAGCCGCGCAGTGGCATCTCCTGACCGCCCGCGTCAGCCAGCATATAGCCGTTGAGGAAATTTTCGTCCACGGAGACGGCAATCATCCCACGACTGGCCAGGTGCTCCCCCAAGTAGGCATAACCAGCGTCGGAAAAATGAGCCATGCTGTGGTTGCCATGTACGACGAGAACCAGGGGGAAGGGGCCAACCCCTTCTGGATACCAGACACGACCATTAAGTGGCAGGTGGCTGTAATCGAAGCCCCAAAACCAGTTGGAAACCGCACCGCCCAGGCCCCCGAACCCGGCATAAATAACAGAGCCGTCAACCATAGGCGTGATCAGGGCCGCGTCAGCAGCATACTCGTCGCGCTGCCGGTCGCTGCCACTGCCGTAGGTAAGGGTGTTGACCTGGTAGTTGCCGCGCAAGCCAGGGTTGGGTAGGGCGAGTGGCGAAACGTCTATGGCTGGCGTCATTTCAGCCTTTGCCAGATAACCATCCGTTCCGCGGTACAGCAGCCAGCCAATAGCCACGCCGTTCAATAGCAGCGCCGCACCCAACAAGGCCAGGCGTACTTCCCTGCGGCGGGTCCGCATTCGGGCGACAGCCACCAGCGCCACGCCCAGGGTAATCGGCCAGACCAGGAGGTGGGTGGAGGGAGGCAGGCTAAGATTGTTGAAAATGGTTTCCGGGAAGAGAAGACGACCATATAAGAACAATGCCATTGCCAGCAGCCGCCCGATTTGGGCTTGGGGAACGGCGTGTAAAAAGCGGTATGGTCGTTCAGCCTTGAACTGCCGCAAAACAAAGCCCAGAATCCTCCAAAGTAGCGTCAAGATGCCATCCCCGGCGGAAACAAAGGCAAAACCGAGGAAAGCGAACAGCAGCAAGTTCCAGGGTAGAGGTAGCAGTTGCTGCTCATACCCGGCCAGCATCGCGGCCAAAGCTGTGCCCAGCAGTGCGCCGCTGCCCAAGCCACCAAGAATGGCTCGCCAGAGATAGGTTTCGTCCGTTAGCCAGCGCCCGCGTGCGCCTGAGGCGGCTGTATGCACTGTTGGGGTAGAAGCGGCTTCCAGGGATGCCGAAGACATAGTTCATAACTCCTTGCAGTGGATTACTCCCTGCCGGCCGTTATTCGTAGCTGGCAGTAAAGTCTTGGTTATTGGTAAAGAAAACCGTTTTCTGCCTGACTTATCAATTTTCTCAGAGCATAGCTTACGGCAAACTGGCGCGGCTATCTTCTAACCAAAGTTATGTTTGTGGTTATGTTCTGCTGGATGGGCAAAAGAGATGGATTGTTCGTGGGGGGATCAGCGTAGACACAACACTCTTGCTATCGGGTCTCAAGTGGAATTGTGATAAAATAGCCTTTAAGCAGATGGATTAAGCAGATTTCGGATAGGTTGAAAAATGACACTCTCCATCCACCCCTATTAAGAGATAAGTTACCCTATGAACGCTGACGCCTTTCGCCATTTTTATGGCTATCACTTCGCCGAAAACCGCAACCTCTGGGATACCTGTATGGCGGCTCTATCCGATGAACAGTTCACGCAGGCTGCCGCTTACTCGCATGGGTCTGTGCGCGATCAAATCGTGCACATAATAAGCGTTGACGAAGCCTGGTTTAGCGGATTGCGCGGCGTCGAAATCGCAGATTCGCTTAATCCTGTAGACCTTCCCGATCGGGCAAGTATTCGCGCCCATTGGGACCGCGTTGAGCAAGACATGCGCGACTATCTGGCGGCGTTGCGGGATGATATGCTGCTTGATAAGCCATTGGAGGGGGAGGACAAAGATCTGATTGTGTGGCAGGTGCTTCTGCACGTGGTCAATCACGGCACCGACCATCGCGCCCAACTGCTCAGGCTGCTAAACGACCTGGGCGTCAAGACCACGTCTCAAGATTATATTTTCTACGTCTATGACCAGTTGTAACCGCAAGTGACGCTGATGAATGAAGAATACGACATCGTTTATGTGGAAAAGCCCGAAGAGTCTGCCTGGGGAATCATCGGGCGGGGCTTGCAGAATTACAATGTACAACAGGCTGGCGAGCAGAACTTTCAACGCCTGTGTTTCGCTCTACGCGCGTCCAATCAGGAAATTATGGGCGGCGCGCTAGGCGAACTCTATTGGGACTGGTTTCACCTGGATCTCATGTGGGTGCCAGAGGAGCTTCGTGGGCAGGGATATGGGCATCGCCTTTTGCAAGCCATTGAAGATGAGGCGCGGCGGCGGGGCGCCAGGAATGTGTTTCTGGACACATTTAGTTTTCAAGCGCCAGAGTTCTACCAGCGGCATGGTTATCGTGTTTTTGGCGTATTGCCAGATTTCCCTGCCGGGCGCCAACGCTACTTCCTGACAAAGGCGCTTTAGGTAATGGTAACATTCAC
>CAYQYJ010000002.1:0-2837 GCA_964421605.1 uncultured Ardenticatenaceae bacterium
GCGTGCGTGTGCCACCTGGAATCTATCCTCGGTTGGCGGCAGGCTTACATCTCGCAGCATTTGATGGCCCTGCGCAAAGCCGGCATTTTGCAGGATCGCCGCGACGGCCGGTACGTGTATTATCGCCTGGCGGATGAGGCTATCTGGGGGCTGGTGCAGGACGCGGCGCGCATAGGCGGTCTCGACCCGCAGCAGGTGGCGGCGCACACCGCCCCACCCCCCGGCTCACCCTGCGAGTGCCCGCACTGCCTGCCGGCGCTGATTCCCCTTGACAGGATTGCATCCCGATGAACATTGGTTCTTTCCTCATAGATTTGCTTTACAGCGGCGCCAGTAACCTGGCGGCCTACCTGGCGGCGCACGTGCTGTTGTGCCTGCTGCCGGCATTTTATATCGCCGGGGCCATGACGGCCCTTATTCCCAAGGAAACGGTCACCCGCTTTCTGGGGCGCACCACGCCCAAATATGTCTCCTACCCGGCGGCGGCGCTGGCGGGTTCGGTGCTGGCGGTTTGTTCCTGTACCATCGTGCCGTTGTTTGCCGGCATCTACAAAAAAGGCGCCGGCTTGGGCCCGGCTATCACCTTCCTGTTCTTTGCCCCCGCCGCCAACATTTTGGCTCTGGTCTACACAGGCGGGGTGATTGGGCCCGATCTGGCGTTTGCCCGCCTGTTTCTGTCGCTGGTGTTTGGCATGGGCATTGGCTTGATCATGGCGCTCATGTTTCGCGCCGAAGATGCCGCCCACGACGCCGCCACAGATACACTGTTTGCCGCGCAGGGTCACATGCGCCGCGCCGCGTTGATTTTCTTGCTGGTGCTGGTAGCCCTGCTACTTGCCGGCACGCTGAAAGTGCCCCTGTTGACCGACACCTACGCCACGCTGACGCTGCCCATCTCCGGCATGGACGACTTCCAGGCGTCTCTCAACGCCCTGATCCCGTTTGACGCCAGCAGAGGCGAAGAAGGCGTTACGGCGCAGGGGGTCATTCTCATTGGGCTGCTGCTGCTCATTGGCGTAGCGTCGTGGCGGGGAATGGAAAACATCTTCGACGGCTTTAATCGTTACACCTGGGCTTCGCTGGCGCTGGTGGGCATGACGCTGCTGACGGCGGCTGTGGGCATGACGCCGCACGCGGGCGGGTTAGACATCCTGTTCAACGGTAAGTTCTTTGGCGTCCTGGCGTCTCTGGGCGTCCTCGGCTGGCTGCTGAAAAAGCATCTGAGCGAAGACGAACTACGCGACTTTTTGTGGGAGTCGTGGAAGTTTGTCAAGCAGATTTTCCCCCTGCTGGTAGTGGGCGTATTCGCGGTGGGCGTCATCCGCGAACTGATCCAACCCGAATGGATAGAAGCGCTGGCGGGGCGGAATACGCTGCCCGGCAATCTGGCAGGCGTGGTGTTTGGCGTGTTCATGTACTTTCCCACGCTGGTGGAAGTGCCCATTGCCCAGATGTTCCTCAGCCTGGGCATGCACCGCGGGCCGCTGCTGGCTTACCTGATGGCGGACCCGGAACTGAGTTTGCAGAGCATTTTGATCACCGCCGCCATCATTGGGCGGCTGAAGGCGTGGGCATACGTGGGCTGGGTGGCGTTGTTTAGCACCCTGGCAGGCCTCCTGTATGGGGCCTGGATTGACGGAACCAGCGTGTGGCAGTTGGGCGGCTACCTGGTTGGGTTCCTGGCGCTGCTTGCCCTCTGTCTCTGGCTCGTCAGCCGAAACCGCAAAGCGCTGGTCCCCGCGCACTGAGATGAATCGTAACTACTCCCTGGAATTTCACCGCAAAGACGCGAAGAACGCTAAGAAAAACGTAGCGCAAACTGTTAGTTTGCGCGGACAAACTAACAGTTTGTCCTACAAACCTCCGCGTGAGGCTATCTTCTGACCACTGACCACTCGCCACTGGTCACTATTTGCAAAGGAGTTTTTCATGCTTACTGTCAAAATACTTGGCCCCGGCTGCGCTAATTGCAAGCGGCTGGAACAAATTGTACGCAAGGTTGTGTCTGATCTCTCCCTTGATGCCCAGGTCGTTAAAGTGAGCGATTACGGCAGCATCATGACTTATGATCTGCTCTCGACGCCAGGATTGGTCATCAATGAAAAGGTTGTTTCCGCCGGGCGCGTTCCCAGCCCTGGCGAAGTGACGACCTGGCTGGCTAATGTCCTGGAAGGGTAGTGGGAACCCCCCCTGCCCCTGACAACCATTGGCGCACGGCGGCGACGAGGAGTTTGTGTTCGGCGGCGTGCATCCGGGCGGCGAAGTCAGGCAGCGTGTCGTGGGGGTAGATGGGCACAACGGTTTGGGCGATGACGGGCCCCGCATCCACTTCGGGGATGACCTGATGCACCATGCAACCACTATGCGAAACGTCTCCGCGCTGAAAGGCGGCAAAGGCGCGCTCAATGGCTTGCGTGCCGGCAAACGCCCCTGGCAGCGCCGGATGCAAATTGATCACCTTGTTCGGAAATTCGTTCAGAAAAGCGGGGCTGAGAATGTGCATCCAACCAGCCAGAACGATCAAATCAGGCGCGTATGGCTGGATGGCGGCGGCTAAGGCGGCGTCATATTCGGCGCGGGTTTTGCCGGCATCCAGAAACCCCCGCAGCGGAAAGTACAACGCAGGCACGCCCGCCTGCTGCGCCCGCACCAGCCCATAAGCATCCCGCCGGTTGGACACCACCAACACCACCGCCGCCGGCAGCGTCCCCGCCGCCGCCGCATCCAACAACGCCTGCAAATTCGTCCCCGAACCAGAAATAAATACAACCAGTCGCTTGCGCATGAGGTATGAAGGAAGAAGGAAGAAGGAAGAGGTATGAAGAAAGTTGACTGTT
>CAYQYJ010000002.1:2937-6143 GCA_964421605.1 uncultured Ardenticatenaceae bacterium
CCCACAAGGTAGGAGTCGTCTAGCAGCGATTGCGCGGCGGGGAGTTCATTTGCCGGCAGCGCCACCAACATGCCCAGACCCATATTGAAGACGCGACACATTTCTGCGTCGCTGACATTGCCCAGGCGTTGTATCAAGCCAAAGATGGGCAGCTCGGGCCAGCTCCCGCGCCATAACCGCGCCCCTATCCCAGGCGGAAAGATGCGCGGCGGGTTGTCAATCAGCCCCCCACCCGTGATGTGCGCCAGACCGCGAATGTCTATGCCGGCAGCTTGCAGCGCCTGAATCTGCGGTAAATAAGAGCGGTGCGGCGCTAAAAGCAGGTCGCCTAATGGCTCTGCCATCCCCGGCGCGGGCTGCGACCAGTCTACGCCATCCAGGACGTGACGAGCCAGGGTGTAACCGTTGGTATGCAGACCAGAGGAGGGCAGCCCTAAGATAGCGTCTCCTGGCTGAATGCGCCGCCCGTCAATGATGGCGGCGCGCTCCACCACCCCCACAATTGTGCCCACCAGATCCACAGCGCCTGTGGCGTAGACGCCGGGCATTTCCGCCGTTTCGCCGCCTAACAAGGCGCAGCCAGCGGCGCGGCAGGCGGCGGCAATGCCGCCCACAATGGCGGCGATTTGCTGCGGCTCAATCCGGGCCGAAGCCACGTAGTCGAGGAAGAAAAGAGGGCGCGCGCCCTGCACCAGAATGTCGTTAACACAATGGTTGACGATGTCGTAGCCGATACTGTCCCAACGCCCCAGGCGGGCGGCGACTTGCGTTTTTGTGCCCACGCCATCGGTGGAAGCCACCAGCACAGGGTCGTTCAGAGGCGGCTGCGCCGGGAAGCGATAAAGCCCGCCAAAGGAACCGACGCCGGACAGCACTTCGGGACCAAAAGTGGAGTGGACGGCAGTTTTTATCAGTTGGGCAGCCAGGTTGCCGGCATCTATATCTACGCCAGCGCGGGCGTAAGCGCTGTTTGGGGTCATGGGGAGTGATCGGTGGCGAGTGGCGAGTGGTCAGGGGTGAGGGTGGCGAGCCAGGTTTCGGTGTGGCGCGGGGAGAGCAGGCGCACTTTGAGCAGGTGGGCGTGGGCGGGATCGGCAAAGAGGGTCTGGTATTGGCGGCGGCGGCGGCGGTAGGTTTGCACCGCCCAGACGATGATAGATTCGCGGCTAAACATCCGCCGCCAATCTTCGCGGTTACCCTGCCACAACTCCTGCTGCCGCGCGGCGCGGCGCACGGTGCGGCGCGTTATCTGCCACAAAATCAGGGAAAGCGGGTAATCCAGCCAGACAACGGTGTCTGCCCGCCCCCAAACGATGTCGCGCACCGTAGAATAGTTGCCATCCACCACCCAGCGCGGCTTGTTGAGCGCCTCCGCCACCTGCTGCCGGAACACATCCCGCTGTGGTTCGGTCCAGTTGGGTCGCCAGTAGAGGGCGTCCAGTTCTACGTGCGGCAAATCAAGCTGGCGGCTGAGGCGCTGCGCCAGGGTCGTTTTGCCCGAACCGCTGGTTCCCACAACGTTAATGCGCTGCCCTACGGCGGCGGCGTTATCCTTTCCCCCCATCACGCGGGGCCGTCCAGGCCAATGTCGCGGCGGTAGTGGGCGTTGTCGAAGTGGATGTGGGAAATGCCGGCATACGCCCGCTGCGCCGCCGCCGCCACCGTATCGCCCAGAGCGGTCACCGCCAACACCCGCCCGCCGCTGGTTTCCAGGCGATCATTCACGCGGGTTGTGCCGGCATGGAAGACAATCACATCCGCCTCCTGCTCCGCCGCCGCCACGCCCTTGATAGGCAGCCCCTTGGGATACGCGCCCGGATAGCCAGGGGCAGCCATGACCACGGCGGCGCAGGCCCCCGGCAGCGACTGCACCATGGCCGGGTCAAGCGTCCCATCCAGGCAGGCGAGCATGATTTCCAGCAGATCGCCAGCCAGCATGGGCAAAATCACCTGGGTTTCCGGGTCGCCAAAGCGGCAGTTGAATTCCAGCACCTGGGGGCCGGCAGGGGTGAGGATCAGGCCGGCATACAGCACGCCTACGTAGGGCGTGCGACGTTCAGCCATGCCCGTCACGGCTGGCTGCAGCACGGTGCGCACAATGTGGGCTACCATGCCGGCATCTACGTCAGCAGGCGGCGTGTACGCGCCCATGCCGCCCGTGTTGGGCCCTTGGTTGTGATCATAAGCCCGCTTGTGGTCGCGGGCGGGCAGCATGGGGACCACCGTTTGCCCATCGCTGAAAGCCAGGAGGGAAAGTTCTGGACCATTTAAGCGTTCTTCAATGATGACTTGATTGCCGGCATTCCCAAACCGCCGCCGCACCATAATGTCATACAAAGCCGCCTCGGCTGCCGCCACGTCATCGCACAGAATCACCCCTTTGCCCGCCGCCAGTCCGCTGGCTTTCACCACCATCCCCCCACGCTGCTGCGCCACGTAGGCGCAGGCGGCGTCATAGCGGCTAAACGTGGCATAAGCCGCCGTGGGGATGTTGTGGTCCGTCATAAACCCTTTAGCAAACGCTTTGGACGATTCCAGTTGCGCCGCCAGGCGGGAGGGCCCAAAAACGCGCAGTCCGGCGGTATGAAAAATATCGGTGATGCCGGCAGCCAGAGGCGTCTCCGGCCCGACAATGGTCAAATCAATCTGGTTTCTGCGCGCGAACTGGCACAACGCTTCGATGTCGTTGTCATCCACAGGCACGTTGACCGCTAGCTTCTCCGTCCCCCCGTTGCCCGGCGCCACGTACAGTGTCCCCACGCGCGGGGATTGCTTCAACTTCCAGGCCAGCGCGTGTTCCCGCCCCCCGCCGCCAATGATTAGCAAGTTCAGCTTTTTCACGTTTGTCCATTCCTTCCTCTGCCCACGGTCGCCAGCGTAAGTGATGGCTGGCGATGGGGATACCCATGGCTCTATTGTAACCTGTTCGGGGAATTTTCTCACGGAGAAAGGGGGGAAGTCCCGCCTGCGGCGGGACTTCCCCATTTGATGGGCAATTTTGGGCGCATACGCGCCCAAAATTGCCCGGAGTGACGGCGGCAGCGCCGCCGCCGCGTCAGTGGGTCTTCCCGCGGGGGGCTGACGCCTGATTTTCAGGGGGCGTGGGCGGTCAAAATTGCCAGGCGTAGCGGTGACTGCGGCGGCGGTGCGGCGCGCTTTGGCGGGTTTTCCCGCGGGGCGGTTAACGCCTGATTTTCAGGGGGGCG
>CAYQYJ010000002.1:6243-10220 GCA_964421605.1 uncultured Ardenticatenaceae bacterium
GGGCGGTCAAAATTGCCAGGCGTAGCGGTGACTGCGGCGGCGGTGCGGCGCGCTTTGGCGGGTTTTCCCGCGGGGTGGCGGGAGAATGAAGGGGCAAATTGGGGCGCATGTGCCCAAAATTGTCCAGGTGGGGTGATGGAAACTGGTTTGGCGGCTACGGGTGGAAAAAGGAGGGGAAGAAGTGGGTGTAGCGGGTGGGCTGTCCAATCACCCAAACGCCCGTTTCTTTGTTGGTGAAAAACACGCGCGGGCCATATTGCCCCAGGGCGATGGCAAATTGACCGGCGGTCGGATCGGACGGCAGCCAGACGCGCCACAGGCGGGCGCGCGTGTTCAAATCAATGGCGACAATGTAGGTGGAATCCACCCCGCCTACCTCGTCAAAAGCGGTGGCGCCCACAATCATGACAGGCGCGGCAGGTGTGCCAGCCATGGACATAACGGAGGAAGGGACATGCACGCCCGGCAGCGTCAGCAGGGCGTCCAGGTCAATCCGCTCCAGCACATCCCCCAAACCATCCCCGTCCTGGTCAGTCAGGCGCATCCGCGTCAGCCAGCGGTGGTCTTTAACGGGCGTGCCAATGGTAAAAGTCCAGAAGCCGCCGCGCGGGTCAAGAGAAAATGAGGCTTGACTCTGCCCGATGGTGGGCATAATCCAGAGCAACTGCCCGGCTGCGCCCGTATCCTGCACGGCATAAATTTGCGGGGCAAAATCAGCCTGAGGATCAGGGCGATCCCCATCAAAATAGAGGGTATCGCCCACAAGCAAAGGGCTGGCGCCGCTGGGGCCGCCAAAATCGAAATACCAGGCGATCTGAAATGCGCTTTGCCCAGGGATGAAGTCCAGCGCGTAGAGACGACCATAAGCGGAGTCCGCGTCAAGGTGCGTGGAAACATAAAGGCGGTTGCCGCTGACAGCAGGCGTGTTGACCGTTTCGTAGAAACTGTCCCCCTCGGTTAGCGTCAGTTCCGCCAGCAGCGCGCCCGTTTCCGTGTCGTAGGCAGTGATAGGCCCGTCCACGGTAACCAACACGACGATGCCATCAGCCAACAAGACCGGGCTGATGGGGCTGCCGCCAGCTGTGGGGGTCTGCCAGACAGGCGTTCCATTGGGACCGAAGCGGATGATAGTGCTGTCATCAGCAGTGATAATGCTGCCGCCCGCGCCCACGAGCGGGGCGGAAGTAAAGGCGGAGCAGTTGAGCAGGTCGCCAGAACTCCACAAGAAGGCAGGGAGCTTATCGGCGTCGCTGTAAGCGTAAACCACCAGGGTGTCCCGGACTTGGGGATCGCACAGGACGTCGGGATAGTCGGCGGGCACGCGCCCCAGAGAACAGGCCACGATCTGCCCGTTGCCGGCACAGCCCAATCCTCGCCCGGAACCCATTAGCTGGCCCGGCGGACTCTGGCGAGGGTCATACCAGATCAACTGCGCCCCCGGATCAGGCGGCGGCGCGTTTATCCAGTCAGTCATTTGGGCGTCGCAATGGGCCATGGGGCAGCCTTGCGTTGCCGGCAAAAACGATGTCATCGGGACAGGCGTGCTGCGCTGAGTTTGCGTGGCATCCGCCGCCTGAGTCGCAAAAACAGCCGCGCTCGTTATCAGGCACAACGCCAGCAATAGAAGCCATCGTGGAGGTCTATACATCTTTGCCATCCTTTCCCCCCACCCCCAGCCGTACGCCAGACAGGTAGAATAAATTATACAGGATTCCTACGAAAACAGCGTAGGTTGGGCATCCTTGCCCGACACTCCTTTGAGAACAATCTCACGCGGCAGGCCGCCTATGCGGGACGCGGAGACCTGTAGGACAAACGGTTAGTTTGTCCGCACAATTTAGCAATTTAGCAATCTGGCAAATTGCGCCACGAATTTTGAATTTGCAGGAAGCAGCCGCTACTTCCACTGCCCGCCACGAAAACGCCAGTGGGGAAAGAGAAGCAGCAGCAGCGTGTGCGCGGCTAGCCAGACAGATAGGGAGACAGTGAGGTAATGCGCCGCAAAACGGGCGACAGTCAGCGTCGCGGAGACGCCCGGCAGCCAGTTCAGAACTACCCATAGAAAAACGCCTTCCCACAAACTGGCTAACAGCGCAAACAAAGGGGGCCAATCCCGATTCCAGCGCAGAGTCTGCAAAATATCATAGACAACGTCCCAAACGAATCCTAAGAGCAAGACGTAAGCCAGCAAGGCAAACGGGGTTACGCCGTCGCCATACCCCCAGGCAAACAGAGCCGTCAGGGGAATACCCAACAGGGTGAGGAGGAGAAAGCGGGTCTGCCAGCGACCGGGCAGGGTGGGCGTCACGCTGCCGGCTCCCGGTTACGCCACCAGCGCCCCCACTGGGCCAGCGAACCCAGCGGCGTGAGCGCGCGCACGCCCGGCGCGCCTTCCCGCACCAGGACGCTTACCGATCGCTGCGCGGCGTATTGCAGCCCAATGAAGCTGTCTACGGGAGCAAAGGCGTTGCCAAAAGCCATCGCGCCTGCCAGGAACGCCTGCCCACCGCCATTGCGCAGCTCTTTCAACTCAAAATCTGGCGTTACCAACAACTGCCCCAGTAGGTTTTGCGGCAGGCAGTAGCGGTCGCGTAAATCCGCCAGGATGGGGTGGGCGTTTAATTCGGTGTTGAGACCCGTACAATCTATCATGAAATCGGCGGCAAACTGGTGGGAAGTGGGCGGCTGCGCCTGATCGCGCATTTGCACCAGGAGACGGCGGCGACCATTTGGTTTTATCTGTTCCACCACGCCGAAGCGCAGCGTGTACCATCCCTCTTGCAACCCCCGTTCCACCACTTCCTGCCAATCGCGGCGGTCGCTGGTGGTGACGCCGCCCCAGGTTTGCAGCAGCGCCTGGCGCTCTGCCGGCGCCGCCGCTGCCAGCGCTGCGCGCAGGTCGCCGCCAAAAGCCGACTTGGGCCAGTTAAGGGGCTGCCGCTGCCAGTGGTCGCGCGCCTGGCGACGCGCCCAGCCATAGACGGCGTCTTCGGTCAAGGGGGAGCGCAGCAAATGTAAGACCTGGATAGGCTGCCCGCTGCTCTGCCGAATCTCATCCACCCGCTGCAAAATCCGCGAAGCCACAATGCCCCGTCCGCGCAGGATGAGGACGCCGCCGCGCCGCGCCAGTTGGCGGTAGATATGTTCGTGCTGTTCATACGCCTGTACCGCCAGGCGAAAGTCATGATATTGGCGGCGGTACGTTTGCAGCTCGGGGGTGAGGTGGATGCCGGCATACCCCAGCGACAGATGCACATAAGGGGCGACCACAAAATGGAGCGCCTGGCTGCCAGGCGGGAGATAAGCCGCCACATACCGCCCATCATCCGTCTGCCGCACGGCGCAGATGGTCCCCTGCCGCAACATCTGCCGCCAGCCAATCCGCGCCATTTCCCGCTCCAGGCTCATGTAGACCGCCTGGGCGCGCGGCGCATACGTCTCCGCCAGCGCCGGCTCGCTCAAAATTTGCCAGAGAATACGCCCTGCCGCCCGCCAGCGGTTGGCGCGCAGCAGCCCCACAACTTCTTGCGCCGCGTACCCGGGCCAGCCCCACAGATTATCGGGCCTGGCGCCCGAATCGCTGCGAATACGCTGCTCGCCAGAGATTTGCGAATGGTTGCACAGGCGTTGGAAGCGGGCATAGGGATGGGTCTCGGCGCCAATGACCGCAATCTGCGCGCTGGCTGCCCCGCTTATGCGCAAATAATCCACCCAGACAAAGCTGCCCAACCCGCCGCCCAACGCCAGATAAACGACTTCCGTAAGCCGGCCCTGGCGGCGCTGCAACTCCCGCAGCGAAACCCGAAGCTGCGTAAAACTGTCCGGCAAGGTCAAGGCAGCAGTGAGATACGGCTGCAGCGCGCCGCACCAGGGGCAGGAGGAATGTGACCGGGAGCCAGACTGTCCACAGGCGTGGCATTCGCCAGTTATCTCTGGCAAACCGGACGAGGCTAGAGGGGCTAAGGGAAACATGACAT
>CAYQYJ010000002.1:10320-24674 GCA_964421605.1 uncultured Ardenticatenaceae bacterium
TACGCACTTGCAAATTACAGGCAAGGAAGGGAAAACGGTTAATGGCTGAATTCGGGAATGGGTAAATGGCTAATGAGATCCGCC
Source organism: uncultured Ardenticatenaceae bacterium (assembly GCA_964421605.1). Taxonomy (GTDB): domain Bacteria; phylum Chloroflexota; class Anaerolineae; order Promineifilales; family Promineifilaceae; genus JAGVTM01. The sequence continues at coordinate 10,405 of CAYQYJ010000002.1, forward strand.
AGACCGGAAAGCCTCAATAGACGCTTTCAACGACTGCTTCCCGGTCTTCGCGAAAGAGCCATTCGGGAATATCCAGGGGGTAGTTGCCAGAGAAGCAGGCATGGCAATGCGTCGGCGGCGGGTTACCGTGGTCAGGGTGATGGGCCGTGACGGCTTTGAGCATCCCGGACAGGCTCAGGTATGCCAGACTGTCCGCGCCAATACGCTGTTGAATCTCTGGCACGCTGAGGCGGTGGGCGATAAGCTGCGCCTGCGTAGCCATGTCTATGCCCATAAAGCAGGGAAAGCGCACGGGTGGGGAAGAAACGCGCACATGCACTTCGCGCGCCCCTCCTTCGCGCAATAACTGCACCAGGGGCCCCGCTGTGTTGCCGCGCACAATCGAATCATCTACCATGACCACCCGCTTTCCGCTCAGGTTGGTGGAGAGGGGATTATATTTGATGCGGATGCCCTCTTTGCGCAGATGGTCGTCTGGCTGGATGAAGGTACGGCCAATGTAACGATTTTTGGTCAGCCCTTCGGTGAAGGGAATGCCCGACTCCAGGCTGTAGCCAATGGCCGCGGGCGTAGAGGAATCGGGCACGCCCACGACGACGTCGGCGTCCACGGGCGCTTCGCGGGCCAACTGCCGGCCCAACTGCTGCCGCACTTCGTGAATCATCTGACCGGCGAAAGTGGAGTCTGGACGGGCAAAATAGACGTATTCAAAAATGCAAAGGGCGGATTGCGCCGCCGTCCGCTCTATATGGGTAGTGATGCCTGTTTCGTCAATGCGCACAATTTCGCCAGGCAAGATTTCGCGCAAAAAGCGCGCGCCCACGGTGTGCAGGGCGCAAGATTCAGAAGCCACCACGTAGCCGCCGCCATCCAGTTCGCCCAGGCAGAGCGGGCGCAGCCCCAGGGGATCGCGCATGGCGTAGAGCGCCTGGCGCGTGAGGACAGTCAGGGAGTAAGCGCCTTCGGCGACCTGCATCAAGGCGCGCAGGCGGGTGAGCCAGCGGTCGGTTTCGGCGCCGTTTGCCGGCATTTCCGCCCACACATCAGCCGGCGCCGCCAGCATCTGGGTGATGACCTCGCTGTCGCTGGTAGCAGAAAGCCCCACGCCCCGCCGCAAGAGTTGGTAGCGCAGGTGCAGCGCATTGGTCAGATTGCCGTTGTGGGCGACGGCTAACGGCCCATAAATGGTCTCGATCAGGTAAGGCTGGGCGTTGCTGATGTGCGAGGAGCCTGTGGTGGAATACCGATTGTGACCCACCGCCAGGTGACCCAGCAGGGGCTTCAAGTTGTCTTCTTTGAAGACCTGCGACACCAATCCCATGCCTTTATGCAGATAAGCTGTGCGGCCATCGCTGGTGCAAATGCCGGCGCTTTCCTGCCCGCGGTGCTGCAAGGCATAGAGACCAAAAAACGCCAAACGCGCCACGTCTCGTCCTGGCGCATAGATGCCAAAAACGCCGCACTCATCTTGCGGTTTATCGTCGTACCAATCGTCCATTAATCACTCCGGAGCCAAAGCGCGCGCCGGCTCAGCCTTCAAGACTAGAGTTCCCGCGCAGGAGCTGGCGCGCCTGCCGCACCTGCCGGGCGGCGGCGGCGGCGCTGTCCGCCAGCGCTGTCAGATGCCCCATTTTGCGACCAGGTCGCGCCTCTTGTTTCCCATATAAGTGTAATCTTATACCCGGCAGCCGCAAGACAACGGGCCAATCTGGCTCGCCCGCCTGCCACAGGTCGCCCAGTAAATTAGCCATAGCTGCCGGGCGCAAACAGGCAGCGTCCCCCAATGGCAGACCGCACACGGCGCGTAACTGCTGCTCAAACTGGCTGGCGACGCAGGCGTCTATTGTCAGGTGACCGGAGTTGTGGGGACGCGGGGCGATTTCGTTCAGCAGCAGGCGGCCATCTGCGGTGAGGAAAAATTCGACGCAAAGCACACCAATGACATCCAACTGTTCCATAACAACACGGGTATAGGTCACGGCAGCGGCGGCGGTAGATGCCGGCACTACCGCCGGGGTCTGAGAGGTATCCAGAATGTGGCGGCAGTGGGTGTTGGCAAAGAGATCGTAGGCGGCGAACTGCCCGCCGACGCCGCGCGCGGCGATAAGGGATAATTCCTGCGCAAAATCCACGTAGCCCTCCAGGATGGCGGGCGCGCGACCTATAGCCGTCCAGGCGTCCGGCGCTTCGTGCGCCTGGGCAATCAGTTGCTGTCCTTTGCCGTCGTAGCCCGCCGTAGCCGTCTTCAAAATGGCGGGGCAGCCTATGGTCATCAGCGCCTGCTGCAATTCAGCCAGATCGGACACGGAGGCAAAGGGGGTGACGGGTAAGCCATTTTCGGCAAAAAAGCGTTTCTCATGCAGGCGGTTTTGGGCTATCTGCAAGGCTTTGACGCCTGGGCGGAGGGGACGTATTTCGGCGCAAGCGGCGGCGGTAGCTGCCGGCACATTTTCAAACTCATACGTTACCACCTCTACGCTGCCGGCAAACGCCCGCACGGCATCCAGATCATCATACGGGGCCGAAAATTCCCGATCAGCCACCTGACCCGTGGGCGTGTCTCGCTCAGGCGAAAAGACATGCACGCGATACCCCATCCGCCGCGCCGCCAGCGCCAACATACGCCCCAACTGCCCGCTGCCCAAAATGCCAATCGTTGCCCCCGGTAGAATGGGCTTAATGTTATCCACGCTATCTCCCACGGCGACCCGAAAACCAACCTATCAGTTCAGTAATAGGAGCCAGCAGCGCCCAGGCGCTCAGGAAGAGCAGCGAAGACAGCAGGCGGGGCCCGTGACCGGGCAAAACGGGCGCGCCTGGCAGGGAACCTGTAGCAGACTCGCCAGCGCGGGCAGCATCGTAGACTATTTGGGCAGCCACAAACTCACCCGCAGCCATAGCCCCTTCTACGTAACCGGCTCCCTCGGTAGCATACTCACTGCTGGCAAAATAGAGCCTCCCCGCCGCGCCCTCAGGTTGGTTGAACACGGGCGCCGCCTGCGAGAGGACGCCTGGTTGGAAACTGGTATTGGGTCCCCCGCCCACGTAAGGCGCATCCCGCCAGCGAAACACCGCCACGTGTTGGGGACGCAGCGCCCGTTCGTCTCCCGTGATTTCCGCCATGCCGGCAGCCAGCGCCGGGTGCAGCGCAGTTTCGTCTGCGTTTGCTCCCAGTTCCGCAAACAGCCGGTGATTCACAAAGGCAGTCAGAGAGTATTGGCGACCATCAGGATGAGAGGTGTCCAGCACCCACTCTATCCGCTGCGCCAGCGGTCCCGCGCTCATGCCAAAGAGATGATGTCCCTGTGTGTCCCACCACCAGGGCTGGTCGTAGAAGAGGGTGGCTTTGGCGGCGTGACCTGTAGGCTGCCCGTGCAGCAACTGCCGCACTGGATGTAGGGCAGGCGTGAAGGTAATATGCTGCCCCGCCGCCTGCGGCGTAACTGCTACCACTACGCGCCGCGCTTCATAGGTAGTTCCCTCAGCCGTGGTAATGATGACGTGGCTGGCTGCGCCGTGATCCACCCGCGTCACTGGACTGTTCAGCCTGACTGTCCCCCGCAGCGCAGCAGCATACTCTTGCAGCAACCCGCCCAGCCCAATCTCCACGCTGTACTGCTGTGGACCGGCGTCCACATCGTTGGCTACGTTGAAGAACCCGTCGTTGGCGGCGCAGTACCACAGCCAGTAGAGCAGCGACACATGTTCAGGGTGCATGGAAATGATGCCCAGGCAGCCCAGCCCCCACATCTCGCGGATCCATAGAGGAACGTGCTGTCGTTCGATCCATTGCGCCAGAGTCGTGCGGTCGAGCATATTGGCAAACGGCGTCCGCCAGGGCGCGCGCGTATGCACCAGATTTTCCAACGCCAGGTAGAGCGCCAGAGACTTAAAGATGCAAATACGATCATAGAGCGGCGCGTCCTTGCGCAGCCCCTGGATGCCCAAAAAGCTTTCACTGCGCACCGTAATGCGCCAGGTTCCTTCCAGAAAAGAACGGAAAGCCGGGTCTGATCCATACATCGGCACACGGTTAAAAAGCTGCCCTGGAGACAGCAGCCGCTGCGCCAGGGCATAAATCCGCTTCTGGCGCTTACCGAGATAATGCGCCCCGTGGTCCAGGTTTTGGGCTGGCGCGCCAGGGCGCGTAGGTGCGGCGTAGGAAAGCGCGCGTCCACCCAGGCAGTCGCTGGCCTCCAGCAGGAGTACCTGAACGTCTGGCAGGGCGGCTTCCACTTGCAGCGCCGCCGTCACCCCGGTATAACCGCCGCCAATCACCACCACATCCCACATACAAAAAATCCTCCTAAAATAATCTCATGCGGAGACGCGGCTAGCGCAGGAAAATGGTGGACAAACGGTTAGTTTGTCCGCGCCGCCTTAGCACAGTGCGTCGCGCCTGTATGGTTGCCGCATCTATTCATTTTCAGCCGGCGGCAAAACTGCTTGCCGCACCTGTTCAGTTTGTTGCGCGCGGAACTGTTTGAGTTTCTGACGGTAGACGGGATACTTATTGCCCAGAATAGCCACAGCCAGCAGCGCGGCGTTTTTCGCCCCCGAACTACCGATTGCCAGTGTGCCTACGGGAACGCCGCCGGGCATCTGCACAATAGACAGGAGGGAGTCCAGTCCATTCAGGGCTTTACCTGGCACAGGCACGCCTAGAACGGGCAATACGGTTTGCGCCGCTACCATGCCGGGCAAATGGGCGGCGCCGCCAGCGCCCGCAATAATGACCTCCAGTCCCCGCGTTTCGGCGGCGGCGGCGTATTCAGCCATCCACTGCGGCGTGCGGTGCGCGGATACCACCTGGCATTCGTGGGGCACACCAAACTCAGCCAAGAGGGTGGCGGCGTGCTGCATGGTAGACCAGTCAGACGTACTGCCCATGATGACGCCCACGAGGGGACTGTTTTCAACCATTTGATGATCCTCACCGAAGCGTGACAAGTTTGCCGCGGCTTTGAGAAGCGGGCGGTGGCGAGCGCCCAGCCAAACGTAAAATGCAGCGTTCGCATCTGAGGATGCGAACGCCGCAGAACCTGTTTATCGAACTACTAGAACCGGGCGCTCAGGTAATAGGGCAGCATCTTCCGCCAGGAGGGCCAGTCGTGCGGAATATCATACCCCCACACGTCCAGTTCATGCGGAATGCCTTTCTGCCCCAAAAGTCCAGCCAGACGGCGGGAAGCGTCAGGATTTTCGTAATTGCCCTGCCCCGTAATAATGTGAATGTGCTTTTTCTGCCGCAGCATCTCCAGATAGGGACCAGACAGGTTGGGCAGGTAGTCTACAGGGTTATTAAAGTAGACGTTTTCGTCATAATAGTCCCCATGATAATAGCCGCGTATGTCGTAGGAGCCGCTCATGGCAATCATGCCGTCAAACAGGTCTGGCCGGCGAAAGAGTTGGTTGGCGCAGTGAAACGCTCCCAGGCTGGCGCCGCTGGTGATGATGCCTAATTTGCTCTGGCAACTGTTCCAGATGTAGGGCACAACTTCATCGGTGATGTATTTGTTGTACTGTACCTGGCGCAGCGCCTTGTATTTGACGGGCACGGCGCGGTTGAGCCAGCTTTCGTTGTTGATGCTGTTGATGGAGAAGACTTTGACTTTGCCGGCATCTATCACCCCCGCCAGCACATCAATCATCTGGAACCGCTCATATTCCAGGTAATCCGCCGCCGCTGTGGGGAACAGCAGCAGCGGAAACCCATAGTGACCATAGGTCACGATTTCCATGTGTTTCTCTAAACTGGGACTGTACCAGCCATCCAAAATTCGTTGCATCTTGTCCTCATGGTTATTTGCGCAATTCGAGCCGGGAATGACGCCACGGCAAACAAACGGCAGCGGGTTAGATGCGTGATTCTAGCACAAACCCACGCGACTATGACAGATGGCAAGGGATTTTGCCTTTACGCTCCCGCCCAGTGAGCCAGGTTGCGGGCAATGCGCGCCGCCGCCGGCTGCGCCCCAGGCACAAAGGATTGTCCGGTTAATTTCTCATAGACGGTAATGTAGCGTGCGGCTACCTGCGCCGCCAGGTCTGCCGGCATCACCGGCGGCGCGCCCTCGCCGCGATACCCTTGCGCGGCATACCAGCGACGCAGAAACTCCTTGTCCAGATTCTGCGGCTCTGCGCCGCCTGGCTCATAGCTCTCTGCCAGCCAGTAGCGGCTGGAATCTGGCGTATGCAGTTCATCAATCAATGCCAGGCGACCCTCAATCAAGCCAAATTCATACTTGGTATCCACCAAAATCAGGCCCGCGCGCGCCGCCACCGCCTGTCCGCGCGCAAAAACAGCCAGGGCTGTAGCTTCTACTTCCGCCCACAGCGTCGCGGACACCAGCCCCTGCGCCAGGATTTCGGCAGGCGTGATGCGTTCATCGTGCCCTCCCTGCGCAGCTTTGGTGGTTGGCGTAATGATGGGGTGCGGCAGGGGGTCGTTCTTGCGCAAGCCATCCGGCAGGGAGACGCCATACGGCTGCCGCTCGCCCCGCTCATATAAATACCAGAGCGACGTTGTGGTCACCCCCGTAATGTAGCCGCGCACCACCACTTCCACAGGCAAAGGCTGGGCTTCGTGGGCAAGGGTAACATTGGGGTCGGGAATAGCAATCACGTGATTAGCCGCTACCCCTTGAAGCTGCTCAAACCACCAGGCGCTCAACTGATTCAGCGCCTGCCCCTTGTAGGGAATCAGCCCCAAAACCCGATCAAAGGCGGAGATGCGGTCGGTAACAATCAGAAGACGCTGCCCAGGGCGGCGATACATATCCCGCACTTTGCCCGCCAGTTTGGGCCCCCAGCCGGGGATGTCTACCGTTGCCAAAGCCTGGGGAATTGCGGCTAACAACGCTTCGTGCGTCAACATGGCGTCTGCCTTCAGGCAAAATACGTTTGCAGCAGCGCGTCCTGGCGGGCGCTGCTGCGCCATTCTGGTTTCAGGTCAAGGGCGCGCAGCAAATAGCGCCGCCCTTGTTTCTCGTTTTGCAGCAGGGTGTAAGCCATAGCCCCGGCGTAGTGAGCCTGGGCATTGCCGGCATCCAATTCAATCACCCGATCAAATGCCGCCGCCGCTTCATCCATCTGCCCTAACCGCATCTGGCACAGACCCAGGCCATACCACGCCTGGTCATGTTCGGGCGATAGCTGCACCAATGCCTCATAACTGGCGGCGGCTTCCTGGAACTGCTCCATATCGTAGTACAGGTCAGCCACCACCAGGCGATAGACGTGATAAGGCGGAAAAAGACGAATAGCCTCCGTATACGCGGCGATAGCCTGCCTGTAATCCTGCTGCTGCCGCCAGGCCTCAGCCTGCCGGATCAGGTCGTTGGCTCGTTCTTGCGCCGACAGCCGCGCCCCATCGGCAGCAGGCAGCAGGTACAGGCGGCGCAGATGGTCGCACAGACGGGAAGGATCGTACCCAAAAGCCCAGCACCGCTGTTCTTCGATAACCAGCAGACGACCATCGTCAAAGCTGATTTCCACATCGTAGAGAATCCGCTCCCCGCCGCGAATCAGGGTCAGATTGCGGTTAAGGCGAATGTCCACGATGCTTTGCGCATCCCAGATTTGCGGGCTGCGCCAGAAGTGGCTGACCTTGATCGTGTCGGGCAGGAGGCGCACGCTGGCCGGGCCGCGCATTTCCAATAGCAGCGCCGTCAACAGCATCACGCCCACCAAAATCTCTAATACCAGAAATGCCTCCCACCGGTTGTCGCTTTCAGCCACCAGCAAAGACAACGCCCCAAATCCGCCGATCAGCAGCACGGCTACGCCGGCCTGCGACCAGAGAAACCGGGGCTTCAAGCGCAACTGCCAGGGAAACTGGGGTTGTTCCGGCTCTTGCAGGGCGGGCACCCGCTGTCGCAACATCTGATAGAGATCGGGAAAGTTTTCCAGGCGGCGGTTGAGGCGCATTTTACCCTCACGGGTAAACAAGACCAGATTGGGCGGTATATGGTAATCTCGTTCTTGATAGCCCGTGATAGCGGTATAAGCTGACTGCCTGGTCTGTTTGAAGCGCTGCCAGATAATCTGGTCTTCGGTCAACGTGACCTGCTCGCTGTGGCGCACAAAAAAGTAGACGCCAAACCAGTTGAGCGGCGAGAGCAGCGCCAGAGGTAGAAAAAGAAAGGTTGTCAGGGGACGGCGGTCAAGTATGAAAGCCAGCAGCAGCAAGAGGAAAAGAAGTAGATGCGCGGCGATGATGAGAATGCCGGCATTGCGCAGCGACCGCGACGAAGCATAAACCTGTTTCATAGCATCATTCCTGATTGCGCCACGCGTCCTCGCTCACCACACCTGGAAAAACGAAACGACGCGCTCCTCGAACAGCTTCTCGCTGTCCCCGTAAAACGTATGGCCCTGACCTTCATAAGTAAAGCACTCTACCACATGATTTTGCGCCGTCAACATCTGGCACAACTCCTGCGACCATTCCAGAGGCACCACGTCATCTTTGCCGCCGTGGTGAATGCTCAACGGCGCCTGGATACGGTCTAAATGATAAATAGGGGAGATGGCTGCCAACGCCGCCGGCGGCGCACTCATTTCAAACTCCCCATCCTGTCCCTCCGACCACGCGCTGATCCGCTCAAAGTTGCGCGCCTCGTCGCCGCTCATGGAACCATACAACACCGCCGCCCGCACCGCTTCGGGCCACACCGTCAGCACGCGCAGGGCTATCCCTCCCCCCATACTGTGCCCTAACAGATAAATTCGGTTGCCATCGGCGCGGCGCAGCGTGCCTGTGGGGTCCAGGCTTTGCTGTTTAATGATGGCGATCAAATTCATGACATCCACCGCGTAGCCGATACGGTACGGGTTTGGCCCTGTATCAGAGGGTGGATAGTTGCGGTAGTTAGGGTGAAACACCATATAGCCAGCTTCAGCCAGGGCGTCGGCGTAACGGGTCGTATAATCCTTAATACGGTACTGTTCTGGCTCAATGTACCCGTGCAGCACAATAGCCACCGGGAACTTTTCCCCTTCGTCGGGGACGTTCATAAAGCCGTAAAGCTGCAAGCCATCGCTGGGGTAGGTAATCAAGTAGCGGGTGAACGTGGGTCTATGCTCGATGGTGTCTTCGATTTGCACCAACCCACCGCCATAGGGACGCGCCGCCAGTTCGGCAATGGTCAATCCCTGATAAAGATCAGGCGTGGCGCTGGGCACAGGGGTGGGAGATGCCGGCACGGTAGGCGATGGCAGCGGCGTCAGCGACGGCAGCGGCGTATAGGTGGGGCGCAGCGGCGGCATGGTTGCTGGCAAAATAGGGGCGGTAGGCGTCGTCGCTGACGCAGCCAGAGTCGGCAGGGGCGCGCCAGGGGCAGCAATCAGGCCAAAGCCATCGCAGGCGGTCAGCGTTAAGAGCCAGAAAAGGGCAGCCAGAAACAGAGCGTACCCGCTGCCCCTCCTCCCCCTACCCCACTGTGTCCCTCCATCCCTTTTGGGGTATTCAGGACTATGCGAAGTGTCTGGTTTCATGCGGACAATTGAACGCAGCAAGTTAGAACGGCGCATGGCCAACCATGCTTTGATGCCATTCCGTTAAGAAATTGAGGGCTTCGTCAAACTGTTTTGCCGGCAGCAGCTTATAGCTGGTAATACCAAATTTGCGGTACAACTCGCCATACACCGCCCCAAACTCATTTCGCTTTGTCTGGTTGCCCAGGGCAATAGCGACCGCCTTTACCGCCTGGCTGATCTGGCTGGCCTGGTCAGGCGTGACCGTGCGCCCGGCATGTCCCAGGGTAGATTCAATCTCCTCCAGGCGCTGCTCGTGATCGGTCAGCCGGACAGCGTGCGTCTCCATCTGCGCTTCCAACATAATCTGGTTACGCGCCAGCTTCACCAGCGCCTGCAACATCTTATACGCTTGCACCGCCTCGGTGTCGCTTTGCAGCAGATCGTCCAGAACGGGATCCGCCGTCAAACGCCCTTCCTGGAACGCCTCAGCCAATACTTTGTAGCACTCGCGCTGGTAACGCACCAGCCGGTCGCGCGCTTCTTCCTTGACGCGGCTGGCACTAATGCCAAACAAAAAGCCGCTAATATAATCCAGGGGCAGGCAGATCATCTCCTGTCGCCCGCCGGGTGTCACCGTTACGGTGACACCTTTCACTTCGTCGGACAACACCAGGTCGCGATTGATACGCCGCCGCTGCGGGTCCCAGGCCACGCCTAAAAACTCACAAATAGGGCGAATGGGCACGAAAATTTCGCGCTTCCCCTCCACCTCCACCAAAACCGCCGTAATCTCGTCATCATAGAAGACGACTTGCTTCTGCTCCACAGGCGTCAATGCACTCATTGGCTAACCTCTTCTCGCTTGCGCCCGCGCAAAATCAGCCACTCCGCCGCCATTCTGGCATACGCAGTTCCACGTTGCGCGTTTCCACCATATCCCGCTCAATGCCGTAACGATGCACTCTTTCCAATCCTGCCGCCAACAAATACCGCATCAGCTCCATTTTGCCAATGCTGTACCGTTTGACCAGGCGGTTAATCTCTTCGTCCATTTCTGGCGGCAGCAGCACGCCGCGCCGCAGTTGGCGCCCCGCCATAGAGGGGTCTTTACCCTGGGAATTGGTGGCGCGACGGACTTCGGTTGCCGGCATCAGTTCAAACGGGTTGGCAAGCTGCTTCTTGCGTGTATTGGGGCGAGCCGGTTTAGGCTCCTCAAAATCAGCCAGGAAATCGGGCAGTTCATCGGTCATAATAGATTCGCTCCACTAATTTCTGGTACGACTCGGCAGCCGGCGAGTCTGGCGCATATTCAAACAGCGTCATCCCGCCGCCAGAAGCAGAGGATTCAGGCACAACCTGGTTCTTCGGAATTGGCTCGGCGATGGTCTTCACCCCATAAGCGTCAATGAGCGATTCCAGCACCTGATTATCCTGCACCTGCCGCTTCACAAAAAAGGTAGGCACCACCGTATGAATAGCAATATTGATGCCGCTCATCTGGGCGCGGCGCACATTCTCAATGTGCTGCCCCGCCCCCACCGCGCTCAGAAAATCCAACTTGACGGGCACAACGGCAGCGTCAGCCAGTTGATAGACGGCGTTAGACAGGGCATCGTGGGCCGGCGGACAGTCAATAATCGTAAAAGCAAATCGTTGAGTCAATGCCCCCAGGCGGGACTCCAGCAAATTCAACAAAGGCACGTTGCGGTTACCCTCGTTCGGGCGCATAATGGACATGGCGCTGGTCAACGCCTCTTGCATAACGAGTTCCGTCTTGACTTCAGCCAGCCGCCGGTCCGCAGGCAGCAGCCACAAATTGGGCCGGGGTAACCCCTCGGCGCTGCGGTCGGCGTGTACCAGGCTGTCCTTAATTGCGCCGCGCCCCGCCAGAACGTCCGCCAGATTCACCTCATTGGGCGAAATCCCCAACGACGTGGCGCAGTTCCCCTGGGCGTCAAAATCAATCAGCAGCACATGACCGCTGTCATGCGCCGCGCACAGGCGCGCCAACCCGTGGGCCAGATTAACGGCGGTAGTCGTCTTGCCCACCCCCCCTTTCTGATTGACAACGGCAAAAATAGTGGGTCGAACACTCATAGCTGGCATCTCCATAACGGCTGCTCCTGTGCGACGACTATGCGCAAAAACATTTGTGACAGAAAGACCATCAGGAATCAGCCTCTCATGCCGCAGGCGTTAGTCTGAGGAATTCCATTCACTCAATCTGTCGCACGACGCAACACCCGTAAACAACCAAATTTGTTGATATCAATTGGTATCATACTGATACCATCTGTTTTCATGAATGATGTCAAATGGTATCACATGGTATCAAATATGCAAGGCGTTGCAAAACCGGCGATTGATTGTGATATCATATGAAATCATATTGATAACAATTTGATAACGCTATGATACATAAATGAAATCAATTGGTTCCATAAAAGAAGGAATCCAAGAAACCCGCCGTTTTCCGGCGGAAAAGAGACCAAAACACGCGCCCGTCGCCCGGCAAAACGGCTCTCAACGTTGGTGCGCATTCTGGCCTGTGATAAGATCGAACCGCCTGTCGCCCTTTGTAGGCGACTGGCAAACTAACTTCCATTGAGGCTGGTAGATGCAAATTGAAACGCTAGACCTGAATTTTCAACGAATCCCCCAAACCATTGCCGCTTACCTGGTCACCGGGCCCGCAGGGGTCGTGCTGGTGGAAACAGGCCCCGGCTCCACGCTGCCTACCTTACGCGATCACCTGCAGGCGCGCCGCCTCCGCCCGACGGACCTGGCAGCCGTCATCGTCACCCACATTCACCTGGATCATGCCGGCGCGGCGGGTTGGTTTGCGCAGCAGGGGGTGCCCATCTACGTGCACTACGTCGGCGCGCCGCACCTGATTGACCCCTCACGCCTGTTAACCAGCGCCGCCCGCATCTATGGCGCACAGATGGATACGCTGTGGGGGGAAATGCGGCCAGCGCCCGCCGACCGCGTCATTTCTCTGCACGATGGAGACGCCATCGCCGCGGCGGGGCTGACGTTTACGGCGATGAATACCCCCGGTCACGCCACGCACCACCACGTTATCTGCCTGGGCGATGTCGCTTTTACCGGAGATGCTGCCGGCATTCACCTCCCCCATGTCCAGTTTGCCGACCTGCCCGCGCCGCCGCCAGAATTTGACCGCGAAACCTGGCAAGACACCTTGCAGCGGCTGATGGCGGCCAAATTCGCTCGCCTTTATCCCACCCACTTTGGACTGGTAGACGAGCCGCAGCTTCATTTGCAAGCAGTGAGCCGGCTGATGGATCAGGCGGTTGCTTTTGTCGGGGAGCGACTGGAGGCGGGCATGCCCCGTGAGCAAATGGTGCGCGAATATGAGGCGTGGATACGCCAGTTGGCGACGGCGCACGGCGTCACCGCCGAACTGTTCCAGCGGTACGCCACCGCGAATCCCCACTATATGTCAGTGGACGGCATCAGCCGTTACTGGCAGCGCCGCCGCAGGTAGCGCCAGCGCCTGAACAGCTCGCTGATGACGCTGATAAAGCGCAGATTAGACGGATGAGAACTAAATCAGCTGTTATCTGCGGCTTTCTGCGTCACGCAGTCTTGCGTCATGGGCGTCCCACTTTTCAGTTCTCCGACGGGCTGCTAGAGCAGGGGGATGCCGGCAATTTTACGCCAGGCAGGATCAGCGGGACCACGCTGCATCAACCACAGCTCCGTAATGGGCGCTTGCCACTGGTTGCGCCCCCATTCAGAGTTTTCCAGTTCCCTCCGCATAGCCTGTAAAGCAGTGGGGGGCAGCCGCATCGCCAGGGTCAGATGAGGGGTATAAACGGGATGTTTGTCCTGTCCCATCACCGCCAACAAGCGCTGACGCACCGCCAGCAGTTCTGGCGTACGGACCGCCGCCAGGTACAAAACACGCTGCCCAAAGGTATGGATTCCCCCTAGAGTCAGGGTAAATGCCGGCAATTTTATTTCGCATAGTTGTGCAACCAACCCCAACTCATTGTCTGGGGTGGGGGGACCTGTGCGCCAGTAAGTGCCGGCAACCGTCACATGCGGCGGCGTGATGCCCGCCGTAACGGCATCATAGCGACAGCGCACCTGCTGCATATGCGCCGCCAGTTCCCCGGTGAGAAAGGCCCCCACAAATATTCGATAATCGCCCATAGAGATACGTCTACGCCAGCGATAACCAGAGAATCTTACGACTCTTCGGGTGGCAACGTCGCTCCTCTGAGCCACTCTTCCAACTGCTGCTGCGAAAAGCGCCACGTACCGCCCACCTTCCGGGCAGGCAGCGTGCCGTTCCGTACCAACTTATAGACAGTTGACTTCGCCAACTTCAAATAGTGGGCTACATCCTTGACCGTCATGATATAGTCTGATTGTTCGGCAGACATCCAGCCTCCTTTCACCATCACCCAACCGCAAAACAAGATGCGTGTTCACGCGCTTCTATATACTATATTGTCTATTCTTACCGAATTCTTTCTGTTTTTACTCAAAATCATCATTCACTGTACAGTTACCGCCATCTGCTCTATAATGCTGACATAAATTTGCAGAGAGGTCTCAATCAGTAAGGAAAAATCCTGTGTCACCTACAGCTATGGACAACTGGGCAGCCCACTTTGAACAGGCGCTGCATCGGCTGGCCCGGCAAAGAGGAGAGCAGTTTGCCGGACAGCTAGAGCCAATTCTTTTCACCAACCTGCAACACAAGCGCCCGCAAAATTATCTGAAGCGCCATCCCGACAAAGCGCCGGACGACTACGTGA
>CAYQYJ010000002.1:24774-33308 GCA_964421605.1 uncultured Ardenticatenaceae bacterium
CGCCCGCAAAATTATCTGAAGCGCCATCCCGACAAAGCGCCGGACGACTACGTGACGCACGTAACCGCCCTGTATGAAGAACTGTCTGACTACCTGTACCAACTACAGCAAGAAAAGTCAGACAGTGTATGGTTGCCCCTTTGCCAAAAACTGACGCTGTGGGCGCGCTATGAACTGAGTCGTATCCCGAATGGGGACCTTTTGGGGCAGCCCGAAGACGTGGCGCAGGAAGCCGTCTCCGCGCTCATGACCGCCCGTTTTCCTTACGACACCCCCTTCGATCCCTGGGCGCGCGTCATTTTGCGCAACACCCGCATCGCGGTCCAAAAACGCAGCCAGAGCTATAAACTTCCCACCATTTCATGGGAAGAGCATATCGAAGCAGCCGCCGCCGTCGCCGCTATCGCCAGAGGAAATCTCGAAGAGATCGTAACCAGTCGCCACGACCTGCTCCAGGCCATAGAGACAATGACCCACGATGGTCGCCAGCGCCTGATCTTGTTGTACTACTTTGACGGGTTGTCCTATGCCGAAATAAGTCAGGTCATGGGCAAGTCAGCGTCTGCTCTGTACAAGCTTCGTTTTGAAGCCATTGAGGAGTTACAAGATATCCTTCTTTGAAGGGGGTGGGGACATGTCTGCCAGGAACGATTTTTCCGCCGCGGATTGGGTACAGCGCAGATTAGCCGAACTGCGCCGCCAGTTAGAGCAATCAGGGGAGTTGCCCGAATCGTCGCGCCCGTTATGGGATCGCCTGCGCCGCGACGCGACGCAGCCCATGCCAGCGGTAGACGACGCCAGGATACGGGAAATGGCACAGGCTGCCCTCAATGGGGTGGATGTCGAAGCAGAGTACCCGGCTTTCTTCGACCGGCTGATAGCGGACAAAACGCTGCAAGGGGAGTTTTTGCGCGTCATGGCCCGTCTTGAAGCGCAGCCCCCGATGGAGTCGCTTTCCCCGCTGGATTCCCGACCACCCAGCCAGATTGAGGCCGCGCCACATGGGTGGCGCATCATCTGGCAGCTAACGGCGGCCCAAATCCAGGCAGCCTTTGCCTGGCAAAGGCAAAACCTGGCATATCGGGATATGCCGGCACAAGCCCTAACCCCATCCCGTTTCCTGCTACTGCAAAGCCACACCGAAGTCATGGGCGACGAAGCAGCCATAGCCCTCAACGCCCATTATCAGGCGGAGTCGCCCGACGCCCTGCAACTATCTGTGTCCACAGGCTGGCGCACAGCCAGACCCGTCTCCTTGCAACTTCAAGTGGGGTGGGGGGCGTATGACCAGACCATCTCCATCACCAGCCCCGGCGAGCAGTCGCTGCCGGCAGCGGCGCTGGACGACCTGCTCGATGAAACAGGCGAACATTTTCAGCATGATTTACGCCTGATCCTGGAAGCCCATCCCCTGGAAGCGGCAAGATGAGCCTATCCGCGGCAGCGCAAAGTTACCTGGACATGGCGGAAGCGGTGGATGCCGGCATCATCCCCCCAGACGCCCTCCCCAACCATGCCGCCACTTTGCCCCCCCTGACCGAAGACCTGCTAGACGCCCTCGTCCCGCACATAGACGCCCATTTCTACCGCCGCCCCCGCCGCAGTTGGTCCCTGGCGGCAGTCGCCGCCGCCGCCGCCAGACGCGCCGCCAATTTACACCTGCGCGGGCGGGCAGCCTGGCACGCCGCCGCCGCCGCCAATCAATGGGTCCGCCCGCAGCGCATCACCGCCGCCGTGCAGGAAGCCCGCGCCTGTTTTACCCAGACAGACGCCGCCGGGTGGCTGGCAGCCTGCCAGTGGCAAGAACACGCGGAACCCTGGCTGCAGGCCAACTACCAACAGTCGGTAACCGCCTTGCAGCAAGCCGTCGCGGGTTTGCAGCAAGCCAACATGCTCGTCTACGTCACCCCCTGCCGCCTCTCCCTGGCTGTGGCCCTGTTGCTCAACATCCAGCCTGACGCCGCCAGAGAACAGGCGCAAATGTGCCTGGAATCAAAAGACCCTCACGCCTTAATCAAAGCCTGGATGGTTCTCTCGGTTTGTGAGCGCGTCAGCGGTCAAACCCAGGCTGCCCTGGATGCCCTGGCGCAGGCGCAGGCGCTTGCCGATCCACTGCACGCCCCTTACTGGCAAGGGCGCATCGCCCAACAGCGCGGTCTCTGCTACTTCTGGCAGAGCGCCTACGCCAAAGCCATCCATCACCTGGAGGAGGCGCGCGCCTGCCTGTCAACCTGCGACGTGCCGCTGTGGGTGGCCCAAAGCGACAACGCCCTGGGCCAGGTCTATCGAGATATGGGCTACCTGCGGCAGGCGCGCCAGGCGTTCGCGCAGGCGTATGAAATCTACCGTGACGCGGGCATCCCCGGCCTCCTGGGCGATAATTTACTGGATACAGGCAAACTGCAAAACTATCTGGGTCAGTTCGATCACGCCGCCGCCACACTGCACGAGGCGGAAAGGCAATATCGGCTGGCGGGGCGGTGGGACAATGCCGCCTACGCCATCATGAATCGCGGTGAAGCGGCGTTGGCGCAGGGGCGCTATCAGCGGGCGCTGCAAGCGCTGGAAACCGCCGAACAGCAGTTGCTGGCTGTGGGCAATAGGTTCAAGGTAGCTGTCTGCGACCTGCGCCTGGCCCGCATCTGGCAGATGGTCGGACAACCCCTCGCTGCGCACCATTATCTGGATCAGGCTGCCGCCTACCTGGCTTCCCAGGATGTTTCCAACCAGGTAGACATTGACGCCCAAAGGGCGGAGGTGCTGCTGCAAGAAGGACGGCAGGCGGAAGCCGTCGCCTGCTGGCAGAATGCCCTGCAAACGGCGGAACAACAGGAATCTCTGGCGCAAAAAGCCACGATCCAGGGCGCGTTAGGCAAAGGGTTGCTGGCGCAGGGCGCGTTGGCGGAAGCTTTTTCCTATTTACAGCAGGCACGCAGCACCTTTGCCGAAATAGGCCACGCCGTCGAGCTGGTGAACTGCGATCTGGCGCTGGGGCAATACTATACCCAGGCAGGCGATACGGCGGCGGCCGCCGCCGCCTGGCAGCGCGCCCGCCAGCAAAGCCTGGGGCTGCTGCCCGACCATTTGTGGCAGGCGGAGGTAGGGCTGGCTAAGCTGGCGGCGCAGGCGGGCGATTATGCGGCGGCGTTAGCCGCCTATCGCGCGGGCGTAGTCGCGCTGGTGCGTTACCGCCGCGATTTCTGGCAGTCCGAACTGGCTGGACGCCACTTTGTCCAGGTGAAGCCGGCGCTGGACGCCGCCATCAGGCTGGCGGCTGATTGCGGCGCGGCGGCAGATGTCTGGCACTTTATCGAAGCGGGCAAAGCGCAAACGTTAGAGCGGCAGTTGGCGGATGCCGGCAGCGCGCCCCTCAATCGCGCTGCCGTTTCTAGCCACAATGAACTGGCGGAAACTGCCGGCAAAATCCGCTGGTTGCAAGAACAAATCCAGGCCCGCTACCGCGCCCAACGCTCCCTTTTCCGCGCCAGCGCCGCCGATGGCATCCAACCGCTGCTGCAGCAGTTGCGCCAGAGCATCGCCCATTACGAAAACCTGCGGGCGCGCGTGGAACGGCAGCAGGCGGATTACAGCGAGGGGGATCTGCCGCTGGGGCAAATCGCCTTAAGCCAGTTCCGCCAGGCCGCCACGCAAGCGTATGGAGACGGCTGGGGCGCGGTTAGCTACTACCTGAGCGGCGATACCCTGTTTGCGGCCTGGACCACCGCCAGCGCCTGCCAGGTATGGCAGCAAGAAATTTCCGGTCTCGCCAGCTTTGCCTTAAACCAATGCGCCCAGGCGGACACGGGCGAGCGCATTCTGCCGCGCGATTTACAGGCGCTAGGGGAGCTGCTGCTGCCCGCCTGGCTGCGCGCCCACCTGCAGCCCGACAAACCCTTGTTGATCTGCCCCACGGACAGGCTGCACCCCGTGCCCTGGCCCGCCCTGGCGGTCGGCGATGGGCCCCTGGTTAACCACTGCCTGCCCCTCATCATTCCCTCGGCGCACAGTTTTGTCCTCTTGGGGCAGCGGCAGCAGCGACAGCCCGCCCACATCCCCCCCAAAGGGCAGGTGTTGGCGGTGTCCAGATTCGCCCAGGGCTACGCCCCGCTGCCCCTGGTGGAAGAAGAGCAGGCGGGATTGGTGCAGCGGTTGGGGGCGGCAAACGTGCGCGTTCTGCAAAATGAGCAGGCGACGCAGGTCAATTTACGCGCCTGGTGGTCGAGCGAAGAAACGAATACCAGTTCGTTTTTTCATATCGCCACCCATATTGCCTCAGGGCGCGATAATGGCCGCCTGAGCGGCATCGCTTTGCACGATGGCGACCTGTGGCTGGACGACGTATGGGACCTGGCGCCGCTGCCGCCGCTGGTCACGCTGTCCGCCTGCTACGGCAGCCACAGCCGGCAGTATGAAGGAGACGAGGCAGTAGGACTGACGCCCACCTGTCTGGCTGCCGGCGCCAATCAGGTGGTGGGCAATTTGTGGCGGGTGCTCGATCCCGCCGCCGCCGCGCTGATGCTGGCGTTTTATGAGGCGTATGCGCGCGGGGAAATGCCGGCATCCGCCCTGGCCCACGCCCAGCGCGCCGCCGCCCGCGCCGCCCAACCCCACGCCCACTGGGGCGGCTTCCTCTGCGTAGGCTGCTAGTGAAAACACCGGCGACGGGCAATTTGGGGCGCGTCTGCACCCACCACGATTAAGTGCATCGCTACCACGCTAACAACGCCCCCAAAAAGCTCTTTCCTTAGCGCCCTTCGCGTCTTCGCGGTAAAAACAATCTTCGCGGTGAAATTCCAGAGAGGCTTAACAGTATGAAAATAGCAGTCGGCGCAGACGAACGAACCCATCTCACAGACCAGGTTATCGCCAACTTACAACAGCGCGGGCACGAACTGGCGCTCTACGGGCCTCTGCAAGACCAGCCAGCCTACTGGCCCGCCGTGGCCCAGGCAGTAGCCGAAGCCGTCGCCAGCGGCGCGGTGGACGAAGGCATACTCTTTTGCTGGACAGGCACGGGCGTCAGCCTGGCGGCGAACAAAGTGCCCGGCATTCGCGCCGCCCTCTGCGACGACGCGGAAACGGCGCGCGGGGCGCGGCTGTGGAATAACGCCAACGTCCTCTGCCTCTCGCTCCGCCGCACCTCAGAAATCGAGGCCCGTGAGATATTGGACGCCTGGTTCCAGCACAGCTACCAACCCAACGAAGTAGACGACGCCTGCCTGGCGCAGGTTGCTGCCCTGGAAAAGCAATATCGCCAGCGCCAGCAGCCTGCCAGAGAGGGACAATGAACGCCAACTCCGCCTTTATTGCCGAACCTATCACCGTCGAATTTGACCAGCCCCCTTTGCTGGCAAAAAAGCCAGGCTGCCCCAACCGCTTCATCTGGGGCGGCGACACATTCACGATTGTGGAGATGCTGGCGGAGTGGCGCGATTATGGCCGGCGGGGACGCATGGCGCGCAATATGCAACCCCAACACGCCGCCGTGGCCGAAAATCGCGGCTCCTGGGGCGTAGGGCGCTTTTACTTCAAAGTGCGCACCGCCGAAGGGCGCGTGTTTGAACTATACTACGACCGCGCTCCCCAAGATGCCGGCAACCGCCACGGCAACTGGGTCCTCTACCGCGAATGGCACTCTTCCCCTGATTAACCATTCACAAATTCACCCATTAATTATTCTCCCCCATGTCCCAACCCATCTTCCGCATGATAGTAACCCCACGCCCTCCCTCCTTCACTGGCGGCGGTGACAGCTTCGTCCAGGCGGCGCAAGAACTGGGGATAACGGGCCTGACCGGCTGCCTCTGTTCCCGCCTCTACTTCCTACAGGGCGACCTGAGCGATCAGGATGTAGCCCGCATAGGGCGCGAACTATTAGCCGATCCCGTGGTGGAAACCGTGACCAGCGCGCCGTTAACCGCGGCTGGCAGCCTGGCGCAGCCAGAGGGTTCCCCATCTCCGCTGCACACCATCGAGGTAACGCTCCTGCCTGGCGTGACCGACCCGCCCGCGGAAAATCTGCTGCGCGCCGCGCGCGGGTTGGGCATAGACGGGCTGGCGCGGGCCGCCACCGGGCAGCGCTTTGTGCTGGCGGGGGAGTTGTCGCCAGAGAGCTTGCCGCGCCTGGCGACAGAACTGTTCGCCAACCCGGTAGTGCAGCGATTTGCTATTGATCACCCCATTGCCCCCCCTTTCTTTCCGTACCAGGAAGCGGACGCGCGCGTAGACGTTATCCCCCTGCGCGCCGCCGCCGCTGCCGAACTGGAAGCCCTCAGCGCCGCGCGGCGACTGGCGTTGAATCTGGCGGAGATGCAGGCTATTCGCGCCTATTTTCTGGCTGAAGGGCGCGACCCCACTGATGTGGAACTGGAAACGCTGGCGCAGACGTGGAGCGAACATTGCCGGCACAAAACGTTCAAAGCCGCCATTGATTACCTGGGCCCGCCCGCAGGCGCGCCCGCAGACGCCCCGCCTGTGCCGCAGCGCATCAATGGGCTGCTAGACACCTATATCCGGCGGGCGACAGAACTGGTGCAAAAACCCTGGGTGCGCTCGGCGTTTGTAGACAATGCCGGCATCATCGCCTTCACCAACAGCTACGACCTGGCTTTCAAAGTCGAAACCCACAACCACCCCAGCGCCCTGGAGCCCTTTGGCGGAGCTAACACTGGCGTGGGCGGCGTGGTGCGGGACATTTTGGGCGTCAGCGCCCGCCCCATTGCCAACACAGACGTCCTCTGCTTTGGTCCCCCCGATCTGCCGCCCGACCGCTTGCCGGCTGGCGTGCTCCACCCACGGCGCATTGCCGCCGGCGTCATTCATGGCATCGAAGATTACGGGAACAAGATGGGCATCCCCACCGTCAACGGCGCGGTCGTTTATCACGCCGGCTACACCGCAAACCCCCTGGTGTACTGCGGCTGCCTGGGGCTGCTGCCGCGCGGCTCGCATCGCACAGCCGCGCAGGCGGGCGATCTGATCATTGCCATCGGCGGGCGGACGGGGCGCGATGGCTTGCGCGGGGCCACCTTTTCCAGCATGGAAATGGATGTGGGGACGAGTGAAATTGCTGGCGCATCCGTGCAAATCGGCCACCCTCTCCAAGAAAAACAGGTGCAGGAAGTTATCCTGCGCGCCCGCGACGAACGACTATACAACGCCATCACCGACTGTGGCGCCGGCGGGTTCTCCTCTGCGGTAGGCGAAATGGGCGAGAAAATAGGCGCGCAGGTACAACTAGAGGCCGTGACCCTGAAATACCCGGGGCTGCGCCCCTGGGAAATCTGGCTCAGCGAGGCGCAAGAACGGATGGTGCTGGCTGTGCCGGCATCCCACTGGCCCCGCTTGCAACAAATTTGCGCCGCGCAAAACGTAGACGCCATTTGCCTGGGCGAATTTGTGCCCACCGGACGGCTGCGCCTGTTTTATGGGGCGCGGCTGGTGGGCGACATCGCCATGGACTTTCTGCACAACGGCCTACCGCCGCGCCTGATGCCTGCCGTATGGCGTCCGCCAGCCCGCCACGCCCAGTCCCCTGCCGTGGCGCACGCCCCCCAGACGCTGGCGGATAGTTTGCTGGCGCTGCTGGCGCATCCCGACATCCGCAGCAAAGAAGACATTATTCGCCGCTACGACCACGAAGTACAGGGCGGCGCGGCGGTCAGACCGCTGGTAGGCAGCCACAGCGCCGGCCCCGGCAATGCCGCCGTACTCGTGCCCCAGGCTGTACAGGAGTTAGCCGGCGACCAGACGCTGGGGGCGCAAGCCATTCCTGGCGTGGTTCTGGGCAATGGTCTGCGCCCTGGCTACAGCCAGCAAGACCCGTATCTGATGGCTTGGGCGGCGGTGGATGAGGCGCTGCGCAACGTGGTCGCTGTGGGCGCAGACCCGGATCAGGTTGCCATCCTGGATAACTTCTGCTGGGGCAACCCCAATCTCCCCGACCGGCTGGGGGCTCTGGTGCGCTGCGCGCAAGGCTGCTATGACGCCGCTGTGGCGTATGGCGCGCCGTTTATTTCCGGTAAAGACAGCCTGAACAACGAATACACGGGCGCGGATGGGCAGAAACATGCCATTCCTGGCACGCTCTTAATCTCTGCCCTGGGGATCGTCCCCGACGTGAACCAGACGGTCACGATGGATTTGAAAGCTGCCGGCAATTTGCTCTACCTCATAGGCGAAACACGGGCGGAGTTGGGCGGCGGGCACTTTGCCCTGCTGCGCGATGCGAGCGGAGAGCTACCGCAGCCTGTGCCAAACGCCCTGGCGCGGCTGCGGGCCGTCCATCAAGCTATACGGGCGGGTCTGGCGCAGGCGTGCCACGACTGTTCCGAAGGCGGTCTGGCTGTCACGCTGGCGGAGATGTCCCTGGCGGGGCAGCTTGGCGTTGAGATAGAGCTGTCTGGCATAACGTCGCCCGCGCTGACGCCCACCGAGACGCTTTTTTCCGAGTCGCTCACTCGTTTTGTATTAGAAGTGCGCCCGCCAGACGCGGCGGCGCTCACTCGCCTGTTGGCAGACGTGCCCCACGCCCG
>CAYQYJ010000002.1:33408-38880 GCA_964421605.1 uncultured Ardenticatenaceae bacterium
TGCCGGCAATTTCCCGCCCCAGCCTGCGCCGCCAGCCCAAAGTATTGATCCTGCACGCCAATGGCACAAATCGGGATCGGGACGCGGCGCTGGCTTGCCGGCTGGCAGGC
The DNA here is from genome assembly GCA_964421605.1 of uncultured Ardenticatenaceae bacterium. Lineage (GTDB taxonomy): Bacteria > Chloroflexota > Anaerolineae > Promineifilales > Promineifilaceae > JAGVTM01. The sequence continues at coordinate 33,519 of CAYQYJ010000002.1, forward strand.
GGAGAACCGGAAATCGTTCACGTTAATCAGTTATTGGCTGGCGAAAGGCAGTTGCACGACTACCATATGTTGGTCATCCCCGGCGGCTTTTCCTATGGGGATGATCTAGGCGCGGGCGTGCTATGGTCGTTGGATTTGCGTTACGGGTTGGGCGAGCCGTTGCGCCGTTTTGTGGACAGCGGGCGGCCTGTGCTGGGCATCTGCAATGGCTTCCAGGCGTTGGTCAAGGCGGGGCTGCTGCCCGGCGGCGCGGACGGAGAGCGAGAAGTGACCCTGACCTTAAATGCGTCCACCCATTTCGAATGTCGTTGGGTCTATTTGCGCCCCAACCCCGCCTGTCCCAATCTATTTATACAGGGATTGGCTGGCCTGATTTATTGTCCGGTGGCGCATGGGGAAGGGCGGTTAGCGCTGCGTGACGACAACGCGGCGGCTCATCTGATGGCGCACAACCTGGCTGCGCTGCATTACGTAGACGCCCACGGCAACCTGGCTGGCTATCCCCACAACCCTAACGGCTCCGTGGATGGGATTGCTGCCTTGAGTAACCCGGTGGGTAATGTCCTCGGTCTGATGCCCCACCCTGAAAACCACATTTTCCCCTGGCAGCATCCCTGCCGGCATCGTGGAGAAGGGGGAATGATGGGGCTGCGTCTTTTTGAAAACGGGCTCAAAGCCGCTTAAGAGCCAGCAAAGAATCCCTTTAGAATGGGGTAAAGTTTTTTCCCAGCTTCAGCGCCAGCGCCCTGCCGCCGGTTCCCCCGGCAGCACCCGCCACATCGTATGACGTTGGCGCGCGCAGGGCCAATAGGCATCCTGATCGGGCGCGCGGTCATAGTGGCGCACAGCCTGGCAGCCCTGGCTAAAAAATCGCCGTTGGCTTCGATTTCGCCTGATCTCCGACTCTGTCTTGTCGTTCCCCGTCATCCCTTCATGCAACAGGACTGCAAGCTGCCGGTTGAGGCGGCGTCGTTGCCCCGGCGCGCGCTGCGCGTGGGGGCCGCTATAGCTGTTAGGTAGCTGCCAGGCCAGGTAGGTCTGCCCGGCCCGCCCCACTTTGCCGCGATGATCGGTAAAGTGGAACAGGGCGTGACCGTGCTGGCTGGCGCGCGCTTGCTCTTCTGTCGGGGTAGGGGGGGCTCCCACCGCGATGTTGGTTTGCCGGCGGATGCCGGCAGTTTTCTCGTAACGACGTTGGGTGTGTCGAGTAATCAGGCTTAATTTTTCCAGCGTACTGCGGGCAATCGGGGCGGCTTGCGCTCGACCGCTGCGGCTCGTTTTAACGCGGCTGCTGTGGAAACTGGCGTAAAAGTGGGCGCGCACGGCGCCGATTTTCTGGCACAGGTGGCCCGCTGGCAGCCAGACGGCAGGCGTACTTAGCGCCGCAACGCCCAGCGCTGCCGCCGCTTTAGGCACGGATCGCAGCCAGATGCGCTCATTCTGGCGCAGCCAGAAAACGCCATCTCCCTGGTCCAACAAATTACGCAGTTGTCGCCAGCCGCAGACGCGCCAGGGGGCGCCGGGCGCGGTAAGCTGCTGGCGCGCTTCTGCCAGAGATAGCCACCCTTTTCCCGCCTGATCCAGATGACGCAGCAGCAGCCAGATGCGGCCTGAGGCCACGCGCCCTTGCCGCAGCATTGCCAGCGCCAGGTCGGGGTAGAGGGTAATGTGGGTTTCGGCAATAGGGTTGATAGCGGGGGGAGAAGATGCCGGCAGCGCCCGCTGCATTGTCTCCGCCGTCTGCAGCGGTTGGCGTTGCTTGCGCAGGTGCTGCGTCACGGGTTGGCTGTGCCAGCCTAAATGGGGCGGTAGGGTGGGGGGATAGGGAGATGCCGGCAAATCAGGCAACGCACTCTGTCGCCCTTGTTCATCCGTGCGCAGCGGCAGCCCACTGATGGTTCGCTGCTGCCGTCTTTGCTGGCGCAGCCCCCATAACTGCTGTTGGGCTGCTTGCAGCGCCGCGGATCTATTCGCCTGGGCGTTCTCTTCCGTCACCGTGTCCCCACAAAAGTAAAGACACCCCACACGCTCAATTGCCAGCGCCCTCTGTTGGAAAAGCCCTTAATAGCCTGCTGCTGCCGCCGATACAACGCGGATTGGATGAATTAACGTCCTGGATTCGCGTCTTTCTGCGTCGTCAACGTCCCATTTTTACGGTTTTCCTACCGGCTGCCAGAGAGATACACGAAATTATTGACATCAGCACTGGCGTGTGTTATGCTCTTTACTTGGTAGAGCAAACTTTGTGGAGGCGCAAAAACCCCCACCCCCTGACCGGGTACCTTGTTGAATACGTTGCCAGCGGCTTCAACCAAGATGTATAAGTTTGCTTGCAATTTCCGCCAGGCCAAGCGTGCCCCCGCTTGGCCTTTTTTTATTTAACCAGGCCTTGTTGTAAAATTGTCCAGAGTGGAAAAGGCCTGACTCAACAAACCCACCATTGAAGTGAGATGCCCCCTCACATGCAATGGTCGCTGCGGCTTCGTTCGGCATCTAAAGCCAGCTTTTCCCCAGGTAAAAGCTTCATGGGGGCAAAGACGGGCGTGAGAAAGAGCAAAAGAACCGCAACTCGAAACAGTGTAACAGAGAAGAATACCCTTGTCAACCACTCTATAGTGTATAGATTGAAAAAAAAGACACCCTTTTGCCATGTAACCCAGGTTAATGCCAATTCTTTGTGGATAGAATGTGGATAACTTGTGAGTTGTGTGTTATAACTGAAGGCGGGATCGCAACTGTTGGTCTCCCTTGACAATCATTCTCACTCTTAATAGGATATGTCTATGAGCGCTGATATTTTCCCCATGCTTGGAATTGACCAATTCTTTCAGCCAAAGTGGGAGACGCTGGGTCTGGTAGTACCCCCCTTCAGCATTGAAGCCGATCCCCGTTTTATGTACCTGTCCACGGAAACCAAACGCGCCCTGTCGAAGGTCAGCTATATGGTTGAGGCAGGGCAGGGCGCTTCCATCATCATTGGCGAAGTGGGCACGGGTAAGACCACCCTGGCATCCTGGTTCCACAGCCGCTACGCTCGCCGCCCCGACTTTGTGGCGGCTAAAGTAGATGAGCCTCCCAAGCGCAGCGGGCTGCTTTTGCTGCGGCGCATTGCTTCCGAATTTGGATTGCGCACGCGACGAGCCACCGAAGATCAGCTTAACGAGTTTCGCGCTTATCTGGTGGAGCAAACGGCCAAGGGCGTACTGCCCCTGATTATTATTGATGAGGCGCACGAGCTAGGCGCGGAACAGTTCACGGAGCTGCGCCGGCTGCTGAATTTCCGCGATCCTCGCGGCGGCAAGGCGTACCAGCTTGTGCTGCTGGGGCGACCGGAACTGGACATCAACCTGCGTTCGGTGCCAGACTTTAACGATCGCGTCGCCACGCGCTCCTCGCTAGATCCGTTGCCTCCCGAAGACACCAAGGCCCTGATCGAATACCGTTTGTTTGCCGCTGGACGCAGCCCCAGCCAGGGCACATTGTTTACCGACGACGCCGCCTTGCTCATCTGGCGCACCACGCGCGGCTATCCGCGCAGCATTTGTCTACTGTGTTTGCATTTGTGCCTGGAACTCCTGGCGCATGGCAAGGGCGGTATCATTGACGAAGCGTTCGTCAATGCGTTTCTGGATAAGCACCAGAATTACCGCCAGCTAGAGGAAAATAGTTAGTGGAACCCAAGAAAAGCACCATGGCCGCGCTGTTGCGGGAAAAACCCAGGCGCGGGCGTCCTCCTCACCGTATCAGCCGTCAAAATGTCTACGTTGCGTTAACGGAGGAAGAAAAGGAGGGCATGTATAAGCTGGCTGCGGCGCTGCCGCCAGGGGTGAAACGCGCAGACATTCCCGACCTGGCTATCACCCTGCTGGCTTTGCGCCTGGAGCATATCCGCCGCCATGTGGCTGACCGGGATCGGGAAATGCCGGAAGGGATTACCGACCTGGAATCGTTGTACCTGTTGTGGGATTTGCCGCTGCCGGCAGAAGACGAAGACCGCAAATGGACTTCACTGCGCGTGTCGCCGCAGCAGGCGATCGAACTGGGACGGGTACATGGTGTGCTGCATGCCCTGTTCGGCGCCAATCGCAGCCAGGTCTACATCCTGGGGCTGGCGCTGTTTCGCCAGGCGATGGCGCAGGAGTTAGCGGCGCATTCCTACCGCTCTGTTTCCGAACTGCATGATCTGATGGAGTCTATTTTTTTGTGAGCTACTCATAAAAAAAAGAAAGAGATCGGGTTAAGACCTGCTTGTTTTTGCTGCCAAACAACCACAAAATAAAGGCTAAGCAGCAATCTATAGGCTATATATGGTGGTTATACAGGCTGTTTTGGGGGTGTTTATAGGGTATATTTGCTTTTCAATGCCGGCAAGTTGCCGGCGAAAGTGCCGGCAGCAAATTGTTTAGTCGCGCCGGTGTGTGTGGGAGGGAATGCCGGCAGATCCCCACGGGCTGACTTTCACAACCACAAAAACCGCGGAGTCCCGCCGCCCCGGCGTCATAACCGCCAGAAGACAGCGAATTTCTGCAAATTGGCAAAAAAGGGGTTGACAACAGCAAAAGTGGTTGTATAATGCTCATTTGCTGGTAGAGACCAGCCAAAAACGTGAACAACCCAAAGTAGCACACAGCAACAGCGAAAACACAATCTATAACCAATAGATTTTCTCTCGCAGAACTCTATGGGTAGTAGATAGAAGATTCGCCAAAAATGTCAACCAGAAACTACTTGACATACTGTCAGAGTTATGCTACGATTAAGTTCTCACAAGAACCTTAACAGTTGAAGAGCGATAGAAACAAGAAAATTGCCTGGGCTCTATGTAAATCAAAAACGTAGTCCGTAATAGTATTACGGATAAAAACTTTCCAAAATTCTAACGGAGAGTTTGATCCTGGCTCAGGATGAACGCTAGCGGTGTGCCTAATGCATGCAAGTCGAACGGGATCCTTGGAAACGAGGTGAGAGTGGCGAACGGGTGAGTAACACGTTGGTGACCTGCCCCAGAGAGGGGGATAACTGTCGGAAACGATGGCTAATACCCCAGATGTTATTGTGTTTAGAAAGCAATAACTAAAGTAGCGGACTTTGTCCGCCGCGCTCTGGGAGGGGCCTGCGTCCCATCAGCTAGTTGGTAGGGTAATGGCCTACCAAGGCAGAGACGGGTAGGGGGCGTGAGAGCGTGACCCCCCACACTGGTACTGACACACGGACCAGATACCTACGGGTAGCAGCAGCAAGGAATATTGCGCAATGGGCGAAAGCCTGACGCAGCAACGCCGCGTGGAGGATGAAGGCCTTCGGGTCGTAAACTCCTTTTCTGGGGGATGAGAAAGGACAGTACCCCAGGAATAAGCCTCGG
>CAYQYJ010000003.1:0-5583 GCA_964421605.1 uncultured Ardenticatenaceae bacterium
AGGGTGCCGTCGGGCAGGAGGTGGTCGTAGTCGGCGTTATCAATGCGGTTGTAGATGCCGGCATTCCCCGGCTGATTAAACTGATTCCACCAGCGCGCCGCCAGAATGCGCCCATCTGGCAGCGGCGTAGGGTGCAGCAGTCCAGCCCGTTCTGTGGTAATTCGGTGTAAATCAGAGCCGTCCCCATTCATCACATACAAATTATAGGCAGGACGCTCATCATAATGGGCGCGGGTGGGGTAGCGAGAAGAAGTGAAAACAATGCGGCCATCTGCCAGGTAGGCGGGGAAAAGATCATTATAGTGATAGTACGTTTCCAGATTGCCAAAATCTGTCACATTCGGGATAGTAACGTCGCGATCAGAAAAGGTGAGTGGGTGGAAGCCGCTGCCGTCCACGTTAATTTCATACAGTCGCCAGCCATATTCAGGGTGGTCTGGGTTGAGCGTTTTAGCGCCGGCAAACAGAATCTTGCCTCCATCAAAACTGACATCAGGCGACTGCACATCTACCAGGCCAGGCGTGTTGTAAACAAAAAGCGCGCCATCGGCATCCCGCCGCACCAGGCGGCTGCCTGGAGCAAATTTAGAGAGTCCCGTGCCAAACTGTCCGGCTGGGCCCAGCTCATCAGTGAAGATGTCGTCAGGGGTCGCCAGATGGGCGCGAGCAACAAAGACGATAGGGGGCAGGTTGTCGGCGGCGCGGACAGGCGGGCGCAATGAGGTCAGTCCAACGACAAAAACCGCCGCCAGACCCAGCCACAAAAACCAAAAGAAGAAAAACGGGTGACGCTGCTTCATGAGTACCTCGCCAGATTCACTACAGATTATTATCCCCCTTGCCTCTTCCATTATGGCGCGGGCGCGCCGCTTGTAAAGATGACAAAGGGTCTAGTATACTACCTCTATGCCTTTTCAACCTGATTACCAAGTTCCCGTAGAGCGTTTGCCATATACGATGCTGGCGGCGTCTGGCGCCGCAGCCCCGTCCTCCGTCGGCGTCCTCATGTTGCATGGTTTCATGGGCAGCCCGTACAGTTCTCGCCCCCTGGCGCACTTCCTGGCGGAACGGGGCGTGACCGTACACTGCCCCCTGCTACCTGGTCATGGGCATTGGCCCGATAAATTTCATAAAGTCTCCCACCGCGCCTGGATAGCCGAAGCCGCCGAAGGCCTGGAGACACTGCGCCAGATGTGCCGCGAAATATTTCTGATGGGGCACTCCATGGGGAATGTGCTGGCGGCTCACCTGCTGCGCGCCAATCCCAACGTGCGCGGCGTCATTCTGCTGGCGCCCATTTACGACGTGCCGGACAGCCGCCTCAACCTGATCAAATTCATTCGCCCCCTTGTGCCCTGGCTCTATCCCCACAAAAGCCGCCGTATGCAAGGGTTGGTGCGGGAGCGCGTGCTGGATTTTGATCCCACCTTTGATTTTGACGCTCCCGACGCCGAATCGTTTTTACGACAGGCAACGCGCATGCCCACTTCCGGGTTGGATGAGATGCGTAAAATGGTGCAGTTAGGGCAAAAGTTGTGGCCCCAGGTCAACACGCCCACCTTGATCCTGGATGGCGGTCACGACATTGCCGTCAGCCCTGGTTCAGGTGCAACGATCTTCCAGCAGATCCCCGCCCGTGACAAACAGCATCACCACTTCCCCCAGGCCGGGCATGAACTGATGCGCCCTCAAGACCCGGCCCACCTCGAAGTCTGGAACCTGATAGTGACATTTATCCAACAACATGCCAATCTAAACGACTCCTCAACGGAGAATGGGACGACTCCCGCCCTTTAGATCATTGACTATCAAGTATGCTTTTAACCTCCGCCGCCACTAATGGCAGTTCAAAATTGGCAATCTGCCAAAGGATAAGCCTCACGTATTTTCCGCGCAATTATCGCTTTGGACAGCAGAGGAAAATCTCCACAAACGATCTAACAAAACCAGGTGGGAAGGAATGAGGTCACAAGCGCTTTGCCTGTAACCTCATCCTCCCCTGGTTTGTCGAACTACGGGCCGTTTACAAAGTCAACGGCGGCGTAAGCGTCAATCTGGCCGAAGCCGTGGATCGGGTTGGGGTACTGGTTATAGGGGCGCAAACAACTGTCTGGGCCAGGAGGCGCGCCCAGGTTACGTTGGGAGGTGTAGGCTAACACGCCATAAATCTGGCCCATGGTCAGATTGGGTTGCGCTGACAGCATCAAGGCAATTGTGCCCACCATGTGCGGCGCAGCCATGGACGTGCCTGAGTAAACGCCGTAGGCGTTGTCGCCAGAGTTCACCGAAGAGCGCACGTTTTCGCCAGGGGCCACAAAGTCAGGCTTCAGCAGGCGGAACTGACCAGGACCTTTGCTGCTGAAGGACGCCAGCAAATCGCTGCTGTTGGTAGCGCCGATGCCAAAGACGTTGGCGTAGTCGCCAGGGGAACCAGCGGTGTTGCAGGAGGAGCCGGAGTTGCCAATGGAGAAAACGGGGATAATGCCGGCAGCCACCCACGCATTCACATAAGATTGATACCACGAGTCGCCGCCGCCGCCGCCCCAGGAGTTGTTCACTACGTGCGGCGCCATGGCGCAGTTAGGATCAGAGCCATTGACGCGGGTGGGGCAAAGGATCCACTGGGCTGCAGCAATCAGCTCCGAATCGGTAGGAATTGTTCCCAGGCCGGCCGTCATCCATTTAGCCCCAGGGGCCACGCCAACCTGGTTGCTGCCGCCGTCATCCCCCACCATCGTACCCATCGTGTGCGTACCATGCCCTAGCGGGTCAGTGGGCACGGCATAGGTAAAGCTGGGATCATACCAGTTGTAGTCGTGGGTGAATGTACCATCGCCATTGTTGCCGCGATATTTGCCAATGAGGGCATTGTGCGTGTAGCGCGTACCGGAGTCAATGCTGGAGACCACAATCCCCTGGCCCGTGTTGCCCGTGGGCCACACCAGGTTAGCCCGTATCTTTTGCACGCCCCATTCTATCGCCTCCGCCGCAGCGGGGGCAGGTTCCTGCGATACGGGCCAGATCATTTCCACCAGACGATTGCCGCGCACGTAAGCCACGTCGGACCGCGCCGCCAATGCCTGCACCAAAGCCAGGTCAGCGTCGTAGACCAGCACGCTGTTGTTAATCCAATACGACTGGTAACGGATGCCTTGCTGGTCCAACCAGCGCAGCAGGGCCGCCTGACTCTGGGACGCCTGGGCAGTCAGCGTGTCGTGTACGTTATTGAGTCGCTGCACGCGATCGGCGATAGCCGCCGCCGCAGTCAGATCAGCATTGTCTGCCATTTTGACAAAGACATCGGCGCGCGGTTGGGTCGCCAGTTCATCCAAAATGAAGCCATCAATATTGGCTTCATACCCTTTCAGACTGGGATCGGCATCCACAGTCGCCGTCATGCTCGTCGCCGCGCCGGCTACCAACAGCACAACAACAACCAGCCATAGCCATCTTGGCTGTTTTACTTTTTGCAGCATAGGAAACTCCTTTTATGAAAACCCGTGCCGGCAACCAGAAGCGGGTCGCCGCCAGGCTAGAGGTAGGGCTGTCCAAACACAACCCTGCCCCCATTATAGGGAAATCCACGTCAAAAGGAAACTGTCGCCCGCGCGCGCCGCTTGACGCGGCTATAGCCACCGCTATAATCAAACCTTTAGTCCGGTGGTGTAATTCTTTTGGGAAACAGGTCGAACTTTTTTCTGCCTGCTGCCTCCTGACCTCATCTCTATTTTTGTCCACCGTCCGGATAATGTAAACAGTATGTATGATCAAATTGCCAAAGTTGTTGCCCGTTTTGAAGAAATCGAACTCAACATGACCGATCCCGCGGTCATTGCCGACTACACCCGCCTCACCGACCTGGCCCAAGAACGTTCTGAGATGGAGGCGCTGGTGACTGCGTATCGCGAACACGCCACGGTGCGGAAAGAAATCGGGGAGATTAAAGAGTTGCTGACTATCGAAGAAAATGAAGATATGCAGAGCTTCTTCCACGAGGAATTGGAGCGGCTGGTACAGCGACAAGACGAATTAGAAGCTGCCATGCGGTCCCTCCTGGTTCCCCAAGACCCGCGCGATGAGCGTAACGTCTTTATTGAGATCCGCGCAGGCGCGGGCGGCGACGAAGCGGGCATCTTTGCCGCCGACCTGCTGCGCATGTACACCCGGTACGCCGAAGCCCGCAACTGGAAAACGGAAATTATTGACGAAAACAGCACAGGCGTCGGCGGCTACAAGGAAGTGATCCTATCCGTCAAGGGGAAGGGGGCGTACTCCCGCTTCAAATTTGAGAGCGGCGCGCATCGGGTACAGCGCGTGCCTGTGACTGAGTCGCAAGGCCGCATCCACACCAGCACGGCCACGGTAGCCGTTATGCCCGAAATTGATGACGTGGATATTACAATTGACGAACGGGACCTGGATATTACGTCTACCTTTTCCTCTGGGCCTGGCGGACAGCACATGCAGAAAAACGCCACGGCTGCCCGCGTCATCCACGTTCCTTCGGGCATTATGGTCAAAGTGCAAACGGAGCGCAGTCTGACGCAAAACAAGCGGCTGGCAATTGCCATTATTCAGGCGCGCCTGCAAGAGGCTGCCGAAGACGCGCAGCACGCCACCGTCGCCGCTGACCGCCGCGCCCAGGTGGGCACAGGCGACCGCAGCGAGAAAATCCGCACCTATAACTACCCGCAAAGCCGGGTGACAGACCACCGTATTGGCTATTCCAGCTATAATCTGGCAGCGGTGATGGACGGCGACCTGGATCAGTTTATTGACGCGCTGACTGTGGCGGATGAAGCGGCTAAGCTGGCGGCGTTGGAGAACAGGTAATAGAACAGGCAACAGATAAAGCTTCAGGGTGGTGCAAGGCACTGGCGAACGGTTTTGGCCTGTTGGAACTCCTTTGGCCAGTGCCTCGCACCTGTACGGTTACAACGAGAAAAGGAATGGATGATGAGCGAAGCTACGTACCAACCTCGCGGACTTTATTTTGAAGCGTTTGCTGTGGGACAGACTTTCATGACCAGCAGCCGCACCGTCACCGAAACGGATATTGTCAATTTTGCCGGCATGTCTGGCGACTATAACCAGATTCACACCGACGCCCACTTTGCCGCGCAAGGCGGTTTTGGGCAGCGCGTGGCTCACGGTCTGTTGACAATGTCCATCGCCACCGGACTGGCGGTGCAAAGCGGCTTCATTGACGGCACAGTGATCGCCTTCCGCGAAATTAGCGGCTGGAAGTTTAGCCTGCCCGTCTTCATTGGCGACACCATTCGCGCCCACCTGGAAATTGTGGAAACGAAAGCCATGCGCCGGCTCGGCGGTGGCGCGGTCACCTTGAAAGTGGACATCTTGAACCAGAAAGACGAGGTGGTGCAGCGTGGCAGTTGGGTTATGTTGATTAAAAGCGAGAGTAACAGATAACAGGCAACAGAAAACAATAAACAGCCAACGGCTAACCGTTGTCCGTTATCTGTTGCCTGTTTTCTGTTGGGTGTTGGAATAGCATGAACGAACAGGAAAGCCGTCCGCCGGATGAAGGGGGCGATGCGCCCCATAGCGATGCGCCCCATAGCG
>CAYQYJ010000003.1:5683-20462 GCA_964421605.1 uncultured Ardenticatenaceae bacterium
CGCCAAAGCGCAAGGAAGTCTCGCTGCTAGACTTGATGAATCAGGCTGCCAGGGACGAGGCAGAAGGAGCAGAAGCAGCAGCGGAAACGCCCCCACCCGCCGCGCCGCCAACCGCGCCGCCGCCGCTGATCAACCAGGATGACGCGACAGGGACGATTGGTCCGATTCCCACCCAATTACCGCCGGCGGCTGCGCCGCCGCCGCTGGTCAGCGGCGACCTGTCCCCCACGCCGCGCCCGCCCCAAGAAGACGAAAACGCTACCCGCGTGCAACCGCGCGTAGCGTTTCCAGAACACACCCAGTTAGATTTGCCGGCATCCCCCCCCGCCGACGCCGCCCCTACCCTTGTCATCCGTCGCCAGGAAACAGCCCCTGCGCCCCCCACCCGCCCCATTGCGGGCCGGGCAACCCCTCCTTCGGAGCAACCCACCCAACTGCCGGCAGAACAGCCAGCCCGCCGCCCGGCAGCCGCTCCCCTGCCGCCGCGACGGACAGCGCAGCCGCAGCGAACACCCGCCGCCCGCGTGGCAGTTCCATCTCAAGAAAAGCCGCCCGCTATTCCTAAACCCAAGACGCGCCGCCGTTGGGGGCAAACGCTGCTGCGTCTGCTGCTCATTGGTCTGCTGCTGCTCTTTATTGGCGGCAGTCTGGGCATCGTGGCTCTGGCTGCTGGTTACATTTCGATTGCCCGCCAGCTTCCACCGCCCAGCGAACTGCGCGGCGCAGCCAGCACTTTTGAGACGGCGCGCATTTACGACCGCGCCGGCAATTTGCTGTACTCATTGGCGGACCCCAATGCCGGCAATCGCACCTACGTCCCCATTGACCAGATTGCTCCCGACTTGATCAACGCCACCATCGCCACCGAAGACAGCCGCTTCTACACCAATCCGGGCTTTGACCTCATTGGCATTGCTCGCGCCGTCTGGCAAGCCACGCAGGAAGGCGCCTTTGTCTCCGGCGCCAGCACCATCACGCAGCAGTTAGCTCGCGCCGTGCTGTTGGATGAAGAAGAGCGCACCCAGCGCACTTTCACCCGTAAAGTGAAGGAAATCGTCCTGGCAGCCGAACTGAACCGCACCTACAGCAAAGACGACATTCTGGAACTGTACTTAAATGAAATCAACTACGGCAACCGCGCCTATGGCATTGAGGCGGCTGCCCAGACGTATTTCAACAAGTCTGCCGCCGATCTCTCCCTGTCTGAAGCATCGCTGCTGGCTGGGTTGCCACAAGCCCCCGCCTTATGGGACCCTTACACCGCACCCGATAAAGCATTGGGACGGCAGGCGGAAGTATTGGGCCTCATGGTTAGAGACGGCTACATCACTGCAGACCAGGCGCAAGAAGCTCTGAATACGTCTAACATCGTGGTTTACAACCTCACGCCGCCGGACGTCACCATCCAACATCCCCATTTTACTTTCACCGTGCTGCAAGAATTGGAGCGAACGATTGGCTCACAAGCCATTTATCGCGGCGGACTGCGCATCTTTACGACATTGGATCCGCAAACACAGCAGTTAGCCGAGACCACCCTGGCCAACTATCGCGCTGAGGTCAACGCCGCTGGCGCGAACAATGCGGCCCTGGTGGCCGTTGAACCCCTTACGGGAGCGGTCATTGCGTTGGTGGGTAGTCTAGATTTCAATGATGAAGCTATTAGCGGTCAGGTGAATATGGCCTTGCAACCGCGCCAGCCAGGCTCCAGCATCAAACCGTTGGTTTATCTGGCTGCCTTTGAAAAAGGATGGACCCCCGCCACGCTCATTTGGGACGTGGAAACACAGTTCCCTGACGGCGCCAACCCACCCTATGTACCCAAAAATTACGACGACCGGTTTCACGGCCCGGTGCGGCTGCGATATGCGCTGGGCAACTCGTACAACATCCCCGCCATCAAGGCGTTGGAATATGTGGGCGTCTGTTCGTTCATCGCCAGAGCGCAGGTGTGGGGGCTGTCGCTGCAAGACGACGGATGTGATACAGCGGGACAGCCGCGCAACATCGGGCTGTCGCTGGCGGTTGGCGGCGGCGCAGTCAGCCCGCTGGAAATGGCGGCTGGCTTTAGCCTCCTGGCGAATGGTGGTCGCCGCGTGCAACCGTACACCATCACCCGCATTGAAAACCGCACGGGGGACGTTTTGTTCGCGCCCACGCCGCCCGACGCGGCTGCCAGCCAGGTCGCCCGCCCCGAACACGCTTATTTATTGACCAACATCTTAACGGACAACAACGCGCGGCAGCCGGCTTTTGGCTTGAATAACTGGCTGGTGATCAATGGGCAAGATGTGGCTGTGAAAACGGGCACCTCGGGTTCAACCAGCCAGGATGTGCGCGACGGCTGGACAATTGGCTACACGCCATCTATTGCTGTGGCGGTGTGGACTGGAAATACAGACAACCAGCCAGTAGGGGTAGGGGTATCTGGCTACCAGATGGCGGCGCCAATCTGGCATGACTTTATGCAATTGTATCTGGCAGGCAGAGAACGGCAGTCTTTCGGGATGCCTGCCGGCATTATCGAAGCCGAAATTTGCGCGGACTCCGGCGCCGCCCCTGGCCCCGCCTGCCCCGCCCGCACCCGCGAACTGTTCGCCCAGGATCAACCGCCGCTGGATGCCAGCCACGACTTCCTGCAACAGATCTCCATTGACCTCTGGACCAATCAAATCGCCAACGAATATTGCTCTGAATCTGCATTCGAAGCTAACTTCGCCTCGCTGCTGGTCAGCGGCGCGGACAGCGTCATTGCCCGCGAACGCAGTTTGAGCCAGAACTGGATTGAGAACACCAACGCTGGACGCAGTTGGGCCGCCAGTCGCGGGCTGACCATTCCCTTGCGCCTGCCGCCTGCCGCTGCCTGCGACCCTAATACGCCCCGCCCCATCTTAGCCATCACCCAACCCGCTTTAGACAGCGACGTGACGGGCGCTTTTGACATTATCGGCACAGCCACGGGGCCTAACATGACCCACTATCGCCTGGAATACGGCCTGAGCCATGACCCTGGCGGTTGGGGAGTGATTCAAGAGTGGCAGCCCAACCGGGTGGAAAATGGCCTGTTGGGGCGTTGGGATACCGATGGAATCCCTGGCGGGCCTGTCGCCATTCGCTTGCTGGTAGCCGGCCCAGATAACCCGTATACGCCCGAAAACGATCCGGTCACGCTGGAAACGCGCGTGCGGCTGCAACTGCTTGAGCCAACGGCTACCCCCACCGCCACCCCCACCGATACGCCTACGCCCACAGCGACGCCAACCACAACCAACACGCCCACCCACACGCCTACAGCCGCGCCAACCATGACGCCCACCGCGACCATCACCGCGGCGCCCACAGCCAGCCAGACGCCCATACCGCTGCCGACGGACACGCTTGAACCCATTACGCCAACAGATACGCCGCCGCCAGCATCCCCCACGGTCACCGACACGCCTTCGCCAGAAGCGACGGCGGAGTCAACTCCGTCACCCTAACGGAAGGTTTTTATGAGAAACTGGTGGAAAAATCCAGGCCGACGCTTTGGTCTGCTCACATTGGGTCTGGCAGTCGTCATGATGATCGCCGTCTGGCAGCAGCAGTGGCTGCCCCCGTTGCCAGCCTGGCTGGTAGGGATCACGCTGGTGACGTTTTTTACTTTCGGCTACGATAAAGCCATTGCCGAAACGCCGCGCACGCGCATTCCCGAAATCATTCTGCTGCTGCTCACGTTCATCGGCGGCACGATCGGCGCGCTCGGCGGCATGTTCCTCTTCCGCCACAAAACAGCCAAGCGCAGCTTCCAACTCAAATTCTGGCTTGTTGTCTTGCTGCAAGTCGGCCTGATCATCGCTTATTACGTCTGGCTCCAGCCCCAGTTAGCCGCCGCCTGAAACCTTAGCCGTTGTGCTGGAAAACGCTGTTTTACGCTTTGGCAGCCGGCTGCGGAGGCGGGTCAGATAGGCGCGGCGGGTAGTCGCGTCTGCCGGCAGCCCATACCGCCACAGCAGATAGGCGCGCTCTGGGAAAAACTGTTTCCAGACGTAGCGCAGCCGCAGTTTGCCGCCAGGCAAAGTAAGCGCCGTGCGCGCCACTTTTAGCAGTTCATGCCGCTGGCAGCGCTGGAACCAGATTTCATAAGGGTGGGCGGGTAATTTCTCGACGGCTATACGAACAGCAGGGTCAACAGGGACGCGCCACTGGTCAAAGGCGGCAAGGAGCGTCTGCTTGACCGCCAGCCCCAAATGGCAGCGCGCTGCCTGCGCCAGCAGCAAATCCCAATCCGGCTGGCATTGCCGCAAAAAGTAGCCTATATCGGGGCCCACCCGCGCCAATTGTCCTAGATGATGGTAAAAGTTATGGGCGCACAGGTGCAGCAGTTGGTCCTCTACCGCCAGCGCCCGCGCGGTCATCCCCTCCAGCAAAATGCTGCGGCTGCGCTGGCGCAGTTCGGTGGCGGGCCAGCGCCGCGCGTAATACGGGAGGTCCAGCAAAGCCCAATGCAGTTCCACGGATACAGGCTGCCAGACCGTGCGCTGCCATAGTTGTTGGTTCCAAAACAAGCCGGACTCATTGGCAAAAGGCGGCGGCGCCGGCGGCGCAAAATTGAGCGCCGCCAGACAGCTTTGGGCGGCGGGTAGATCCGGAAAGGGGATGAGCAAGTCCAGATCGCTCATGGGGCGCAGGGCTACGTTGTCGTAGACGACGGCAGCCAGCGCCGCGCCTTTCAACACAACGGGTTCAACGCCCGCGCTGGATAAAGCCTGCACCACGGCGGCAAACTGGGGCAGCAAATAGGCGTTTAGCAGCCCGACCTGAAGATAGCGGGCATGGAGCGTCTGGCGCGCGGCAGGCGGCGCACACGCCTCTGGCAGCGTTTGCACAGCCTGGTACAGCAGGGAGGAAATGCCGGCATCCGCCGCCTCCTGCACCAGCGCCGCCCAATCCACCTGGCGGCAGGCGACCAGCCATTCCTCCTGCGCCTGGGGGGCGTATCCAGTTGCCGCCGCTAATCGCAGCGCAGCCGAGATGGCGCCGGTCACGGGCATCAAAACCAACAGCGACCGGGCAGGCTATCCGCCTCTGCCAGGTCGAATGGCGCATACTGCGCCACGTGCGCGGGGTCATCGTTCAAGACAACGCCCGCGTACTCCACCCAGGCATGAGCCAACAACGCCCCCGCTTGCTTGCGTACCCCCAGGCGCAGGTTGGCGGGCACATCAAGCTGGCGCAGCCAACCCCACAAAAACAGGGAGCGCGCCAGACAGGTAGTAGGAAATGGGGCATAGGCGGCGGCGCTGTTTACCACACAGGACAGGCGCTGCGGAGAGGTTAGTGGTGGGTGCGGCGGCGGCCCCGACCTGCGCTGCAGCCGACGACAAACCCAGGCCAGGTTGCGCCAGCGCAGCCAGAAAATCACTCGGAGCAATCCCAACCAGGCATAAAGAAAGACAGGCAGTTCACGCCAACCCAGGGAATGCGCTGCCGCCGGGTAATCGCTCTCCTGGCTCTGGCTGCGCCCCCTCATGGCGACTCATCCTCCACCGACAGCGCCACCAGATTGGCCCGCGCCAACTGCGCCGCCAGTTCAGGCAAATCTCGCTCCAGGACAGCCGGGTCCACGTCATACTCAGCTAACAGAGCCTCACCCAATTCCACCAGATCGTGGTGCAGACTCAACAACTGCCATACTCGCGTTCCCACGCTGTCCAGACCATAATATTGTCCCGTCTTCAAGTCCAGCAGAACCGATTCACCTGCTAATTCGCGGAATAAAACGTGCGGATAAGGGAAAATACGCTGTGTTGGCATAAGATTGGGGTTGATTAGTTAACAAAAATCAGCCGCAAGGGCCTGGCGGACGGCGGCTAAAGCGGCATGGCAGCGGGGGTAACGCAAGCGTTTTACGGGCACGGCGGCGGCTAATTGGGCGCAGAAATCGAGGTGGCGCGCCAGCAGGTCAGAGGGAAAGAGTCTGGCGGCAACGGTATGCCGGACGAGAGCCAGAGCGGCAGCGGTTGGCGGCAACGCAGAAAGCAACAGGTCGCCTTCGTGGAGTATGTAGGCAGCAGAGAGGGGAATGGGGGCGGGGGTTTTGATCGGGTGGGGCAGGGGTTGGGGAAATGGCAGACAGGCGACTGGGGCGGCAGCCGTAGCCAATGGCAGCACGTCATCCACCAGGGGTTGCCAGTCTGCCGCCAGATAAGCCGCTAAAGTGGATTTACCTTGCCCCGATTCGCCCAGGAAGGCTGCCAGTTTATCGCCAGCCACAACGGCGCTGGCATGGAAGCAAAAGACGCCTTGCTGCGCCAGGGTCAGAATCAGGGCAGTCGCCAGCAGGGGCGTTTGGTCGTGGTGGGTTGGCAAAAAGAGGGTGATGTGCGGCTGGCGACGGCTGATGGCGGCGACTCCTGCGGCGGGGCTGGCAAGCCAGATGGTCTCGGCTGTGGCCCGGCAGGTGACGTGGCGCTGCCGCCCTCCCAGGCAGGCTGTCCCGGCAAAGATCAGAGCGCCGTCGGAAGAGTGAGGTGGCAAGGCGACGGCGGGCCAGGACAGGGATTCAGGCAAGGTGAAACCCGGCAGCCGTAAGTGGGCAAGTTCTGCCAGGGGGTGGCTGCTGACCAGAACGCATCCGGCTATGGCATAGCCATAGCCGGCGGAGACGGGATCGGCGTGCGGGGAGGACAGGGAAAGGGTAATGACAGGGGTAAGCGGCGCTGCGCCAGCAGACATACAGCTTTAACCTGTGATAAATGCCGGCAGGCTCAACTACGAAAGCCGAAACCGTGCCCGCTTTCAAATTCAGGCGCAGGCGATGGACTCAGCGTCAAATCGCGCACGTCGCCATAATGCTGCAACTGCGGCTTTTTATACGGCTTTTTCTCCTGTTTTGGCTCTGTCGTTTTTCCCTGCGTATTGGAGGGCACACTCTGGTCTGGCTGCATAAGTTATGCTCCTTCGTAAATTGGGGCCGCTGCTGGCGCGCGCCCATCGGTGTTGCCGCCTCCACTTCCCACGTGCGCTAAAATTTCCCCATGATACCAAAACGGCGTCAAGATTCCACAATTCCCCAGGTTTTGCCATAGTCAGTAATTCCCACTCCGTCGCGCATCCCGACCTCTCAGTGCATCCTTGCTCATGGCAGCCCAGCCTGTTCAGACGGGGCGTTCACCCAAAATCGTTGCAGCCACAACTCCAGGCTGAGACATAACCAGAGAAAGGCGCGATTTTGCGGCCAATCGGCACCAAAGGTCAGAGCTTGTTGCAGCCAACTGGCGCGCACAAATTCTCGCCGCACGATTTCTGGTTGCGCCAGGATGTGGCGCACCGCCGCCTGTTCCCGCTGGCGCAAACCTCTTTCTAACAAAGCCAGCAATCGGGTTTTGTCGCGCCGTTCGCGTACGGATGCCGGCAAAACATCCTGCATCGCTTCTCGCAGCGCCCATTTAGAGCGATGCGGACGGCCCAATTGGTCGGCTGGCGCAGCCAGGGCAAACTCCACCAGCCGCCGGTCGAGAAATGGGTCTACCGCCTCCAGCCCGTGTTGGTTATAAAGCTGGCGCGCGGCGGCGATGCCCTGGGGAATGACGCTCAAAGTCAGGTGGCGGTAGCGGGGCCATTGGCCCGGAGCGGGAAATGCCGTTTCGCCTCCAGCCTGACTACAGCGCGCTGGCAGATCGGTGCGGCGGATCAGGTCAGGGTGCAGCGCCGGATGCTGCGCCGCCAGAGAACGGGGCCGCCAGCGGCGCACGGCACGGCGGATGCGCCAGGGGAGCAAAGGACGCAGCCCATACTCCCACACATCTTGCCGGCAGCGAATATCTGACCGGTGGCGCACGCACGTGCCGGCAAGCTGCCCCCAACGCCCCTGCCGCGCCATATCTAGCAGCCAATACTGCCCGCCGGCAAACAAAATATCCCCATAATGGCCCGTCAGTAAGAGACGGCAGCCTGCCTGCTGCGCGGCGGACATGACCGCCAGCGGCAGGCGTACAAAAGGGTCGGCGTAGACAAAGTCGCGCAGCACGGGCCAAGTGGCTCTATCGCGCAGGGGCCATTTATCGTCGCCGCCGATGGTCGTGGCTTTCAAGCCGCAGTGGGAGACGACCGCCGCGATGTAGGCGCGCTCGTCGCACTCTACCAGTTCATCGAAAACGTAAGAGAAGCTGTGCAAGGGATTGGACGTCTGCGCGGCGGCGACAGCGGCCACGGCGGCAGAGTCCAGACCGCCGCTGAGAGAAACGCCAACGGGCGTCTCCGCTTGCGCGGGCAGGCGGCAGGCGACAGCCTGGGTGAACAGTTCCCGAAAATGGGCTGTGTATGCTTCCGGTTGACGATAACGAAGCTGGTATTCGGGATCAATATCCCAATAACGGTGACATTCAACTGTTGTGGCGCTGATGGACAGGCTGTGAGCGGGAGGGCAGTAAAATATATCTTGATAAAACGTTTCCGCCTGATCTTGCCACAGCGAGGCCAGATATTGGGCAACTTTACCCTCATTCAGGCGGGCGGTTACCGCCGGGTGAGCCAGGAGTTGTTGTATTTCCGAAGCCAGCAGCGCCTGTTGGTCATCTATGTAGTAGCAAAGATCGCGCACGCCCAGAGGGTCGCGGGCGGCAAAGAGGCGCTGGCGGCGGGCATCCCACAACACAAAAGCGAAGTCGCCCAGCAGATAGCGGGGGCAATCTACGCCCCATTTCTGGTAAGCCAGCAGCGCCAGGATCGCGTCCGGCGGGGCAGGGACGCCTGGCGGCAGTGACAACTGCGCCAGCAGGTCTGCCCGATTGTCCAGACGGAGGTCAGCCGTAATCACCAGTTCGTCGCTTTCGCCGGGCAGCGCGCCGGGCGCTGCGGTGGGCGACGTCTGCCAGAAATGTTGGTGCGCCAGAGCAACTGCGCCCTGCCGCCAGACTGCCTGCCCATCTACGGCGCGGTGGCGGCTGGCAGACAGCATGGCGGTGACAACAGAGGCAGCCGCGGCTGCGCCGTTGCGGTTAAAGATAGTCAGAATGGCGCTCATACCTGACCCCGCGCGCCGTCGCGGTTACGGTTCAACCATCAGAGCGGGATCGCCCAATAACGTCCAACCAAGGAGGACGTCGGTCAGATCGGGCTGCGTCTGAGCCAGTTCGTCTTTAGCCGCCTGGATAGCCTGCCCAATGGTCATGCCGGGCTGGCTGAGGCGGGGGATCAGGAGCTGCCCTAGCGCCTGATCAGAAGTGGCTTCGGTGATGGTGGACGCGCCTAAAACGGCCGCGGCGCCGCCGCCCTGGTGCAGCATGAAGGCGTGGGACAGCGTGTCGGTGGCAGGTTCGACGTAGTAGGTGTTCCAGCAGCCATATTGGGTGACAATCGTGGGACGATCCAGGTTGGTGAGGGCGGCGGCGTCGGCGGCGTCAAACAGTCCGGCAAACGTCCAACTGTTGGGCCCAGAGTGACCAAAGAAGCTGGCGAGGGCGATGCCGGCATTCAACCGATCCAACAACAATTCGCGCGCCGCCTCCAACCCCAACGTGTCCAGGTAAGCCGTGTCAATGCTCCAGCCAGGCGCCAGTTGCGTGATGAGGTAGTCGCTGCTGTCGGCAAAGGAAATGCCGGCATCCGCCTCATCCGCCGCAAACACGCCCGTCAAGCCATAATCCTTATTTGTGTACGCCAACGTCTTGGCGATGATGTTATCCAGTTCCGCCGTTGTACGCACTGGCAAGCGACCAATGGGCAGGTCTGGCAGGCGATCATTATCCACGTCCACATACAGCGCGTCCACCGGAGCGAACGTGGCGTAGGGCCCGGTCGCCGCATACAACGAGGGCATAAAGCTCATTGAACCCCAGCCCTGATAATCGAGATAATCGTACGTATCGCCGCCCACCAGCAGCACGTATTGCACGCCCATGTTGGCGGCGGCGTGTTGGATATACCGCTGGATAGCATACGGATCGAAGACGCCATAACCAAACTGGGCGTACACGTCATTGACGTCTACCACCTTCACCGTCATCCCCTGCGATTCGTGATACTGCGCCAGCGGCGTCAGCCCGGCGGCGAAATCGGGGTGGGTGATCATCAGGTAGTCGGCGCTGCCGCTGGTAATGTCGTGGTACGGCTGCCCCAAAGCCAGCGTGGGGGCGGCAATGGCCTGATTGCTGCTGATCACGTAAGTGGCGCGCTGCGGCAAACCGCGGAAGGTAAGGCGGTACGTGCCATCCCCATTGGGTGTAACGATGGCCTGGGTGATGCGGGTAACTGCGCCAGCGGACAGGCGGTAGATAGTGGCGCCGCTGCCGGCAGGTAATCCCGTCACCGCCAACACGTCTCCTGCCGCTTCAAAAGTAAGCTGCCCAGCCTGAGCCACGAAGGCGCGCGGATAGGTCAGGGTGATGTCATCCAGGATAATCATGTCAAACATCGTACCCAGGTCGCCTGGCACGGTCAGAGTCACCACGTTGTCGCCCTCTTGCAACAAGCCGGGCGGCAGGGTGACGTTGATGGGGTAACTGGTAACGCCTTCGAACTGTTCATCCGCCAGCAACACACCGTTGAAGAACACCTGGATGTGGTGGTCGGGCGACTCCTCCCATTCGCTCAACCCCCACAAATCCACTGTGAGGGTAGCCGGGGCGGCGTCGGGCGCGAGATGGTTGACAGGCAGGATGTAATCCTGGCTGAAGGGAGCGCCATAAGCCAGCAGCGCGGTGTCGTACCAGGGGTCGCCGTTTTGCGCCAGGAAGCTGTACTCATTTTCCGCGCCAACGGTAATCTCCTCCAGATAATAGGGAACGGGGTCGCTGTTGGGAACGGGGTTGTTGTCAAAGCTGGTCCAGGCGCCAGCCATGCTGGCATTCAAGATATAGACGTTGGTGTGCGTATACAGCGTGTCCAACGCCTGACCGTAGAACTCGATAAACGTGTCGGGGCCCACCGCGCCGCGCGGCTGCACGTAAATGGGCACGGGCTGCCCCTGGTTAAACAGGCTGAGGCGGCGCACAGGCAAACCCGCCAGATCAACGCCCAGGTTAAGCAGGTCTTGATAGGTGATACGGTACAGCCCATCTTGACTGACGTGTACCTGAATCCCGCCGCCAGGGGCTGCGGCTAACGCGGGCGCGTCCGGGGCGCGGCGGGCCTGGTCGAATTCAGCCTGTATCTGCGGCAAAACGGCAGCCTGGCGGGCAACAGCCTGGGCTTCGTGTTCGGCGCGAATGGCGTCCCAATCAATAGCCGCCGGCTGCACCGCCTGTCCAGCCGTTTTGCCCAGTTCGAAAGGCCCATGGCGGCGCACGCTGCCGCGCACGTCTACGTCCTCAATGTAGAAAACGTCGCCCGTGATGCCGGCAGCCTGGTAGACGTAATGTTGTGGGCGGGTGGAATCAATGCCGGCAGAAGGAATCAGACGCTCATTGATCTGGCGCAAGCCGTTGGCTGTCACTTCGTACAGATTAAAGCCGGCGTTACCTGTCTCCGTAGCCGTTTGCCAGGCGAAGTTCACCGTGTCGCCGTCCCGCTGGCTGCTAAACGAGGAGACGGTGACAGGCACAAGACCCACTTCACAGGCGTGCGCAATCACGTTGGGGGCATAAACCGTGCTGAAAGCAATAGGGGCGTTGCCATCCAGGTAGTAATCCAGGGGGATGGAAGAGTAGATGACTTTGCCCAGGCCATATTGGTAAGAGAAGGTGACGATCTCATTGGTATTGCCCCGCGTCAGGATCAGGCGCGCCGACTGCGGCAGCGAACTGGCGACGGTGTAGCCGTGCGAAGAGGATGTGCCGCCGTCCAGAGAGGAATTGGTGAGCGCACCGCCGGGCCCGTTGGTGACGTAGGTGGTGTAGTCGCGGATGTCAATGTTGGCGTCATCGGCAAAATCGCGGATAACGCTAAAACCTGTTCCGCCGGGCAAAATCGTCTCGGCGCCGTCTACATAGCGATCATGGATGATGAGGGTTTTGCCGGCATAAACCGCGTTAGCCACACTGTCCAGACGGCTCACATATTCCGCGCCGTAAGCGCCATTATCGGAGTTTTGTACAAAGATGACGTCAATATTTGCCAGATCGGCAGCCGTTAAATCATTTAGCTGCACCGCCGTTTTGCGGGCAGTGGTGATAGGCGGGATCTGGTTGGCATTGCCGCTGCCCAGCCCCATATCGTAATAGCCGATGTTGCGGCAGTAGTTGCCCGTATACGTAATCCGCACGTTGTCCACCATCCAGCCAAAATAATTGTTGCCGATGCTGTCCAGCGAATCAAAGCGGAAACGGATACGGATGTTCTGCCCAATGTAGCTGTTCAGGCTAAAGTTGGGCGTATACCACACATTTTCCGTAACGCCCTCGCCTAACGTAGTATAACTACCGCCGCCGTTGTTAGAGATTTCTATGTAGCGATTGTCGTACGAGCAGTTGCCGCCACATTCAGTTTGTTCGTAGCTGTCAAAAACGAGCGTGACGTTGCTAGCCCAGGGTGGAATGGGTACGTCGTTTATCATAGTCAGAGAGCCAGAAGTCGTCCCCACATCAAAAGTACAGATGTTGTTCTGTCCATAGTAAGCAGCCTGCGTGGGCGTGGGGAATGGCGTGCGCAGCGCGCCGCATGGCTCGGTCTGGGTTTCCAGATTCCACAGGCCGCTGGGTGTCCATTTCCCCAGGCCGCCTTCAAATGTGTCGTAGAAGATATACGGCCCCTTGGGGTAGACATAGCGCACAGCCACGGGCGTGGAAAGGCTGGCAGTCGTGTATTGGTATTGCAGGCCAATTGTGCCAGTAGAGTTCTCAATTCCTGCCGAGTGATTTCCCCCGTCCGACGGCGCTGCCGCATAGTGTACTTCAATGTTGTTCGTCGTCTCGTACAACTTGTACTGCATGGTCACCAGGTTGCCACTGCTGTAATGCGGTACGTTGTTGAACTCTACAATCATGCGGCGATACGGATACGTCCCCAAGAGTTGGTAGCGAATGGAGCCGCCGCCTGGCGGATACAGGTCTTCCCACCAGCCAGCGATAGTGCCATTGGGGCTGCCGACAGAGGGCATAGGCTGGCCGGAGCAGCAACCATTGGATTGACCGCTCAACACCGTGAGAAAACCATTGGAACTGATGTAGAGGGAGCTGTAATTGGTCCCGTAGAAGTTAAAGCTAAAACCCATATTGATGGCGCTGCTGACCTGGTCATCCCCCAACGAAACAGTCGTCGGGGAGGGCAGGGTTTCAAAGTTATATGAGGGACCGCTGGGTGAAGCAGAAGTGACGCAAGTGTAGCCAAAGCCATCTGGCCCGCCGCACAGCCCGCCGCCGCCCCCACCGCTGCTGCCATATAGCTGGAACATCTGGTCGCCGACGCCTGTCATACCGCCATAAGAGGAACCAGAGAACTGCGCCATCTGCCCGTTATCGGGTGTTTGCACCGAGTATTGACCCAGTTCAAAGCCATCGCCAGACATGCCGTACCAGTAAGTCTGGCCCGCCTGGGCGGCAAAGGGGGTCGTCAGGTTAGCAGTGACGCGGTAGCCGCCTGTTGGCTCATTGGTCCATTCGCTGGGGAACACGGATTCGGAAACCAGGTAGCTGCCCGGCGCGCCGCCGGCGTCGGTTAAAATTTTCAAGGTGACGCTGCCGCTCTGCGGGCCAATGCAGGTAAAAATGCGAATAGAGGTCACATTGGTCGTGTCGGCTAAAGTCGCCCGCTCAGCGAAATTTTGGCCCGTCGTATAGTTAGACCAGCAACCCGCATTACTACCCGTTGTCGGGCCCTGATCGAAGACCAGGTCGTCCAGGTCAATGTCGCCAAAAGGCTCAGCCCCGGCTGCGCCACTGGGCTCGGCTCTCATAGTCTCCATTTCAACGGGAACGATCTCCTCAGAAGACGGCGTCTGTTCGGAAGACCTGATTTGCCCGCTAGAGGTGACCTGCACGGCAGACGAGGTCTGGGCAAAGGACGCGACGGGGCCAGCATAGACAGCGACGCTTAAAGCCAGAATGAATATGAAGAACAACACACCTTTTTTCATTGGACTACTCCTGGGGCAGGATGGTGGATTGGGTATAGCGCTATCTTTCGCGCCGGACGCGCCGCCGCCCTCAAGGCTGTGGGGAACCGCCTGCCAGCGCTCCGTGGCAGGTCAGGCGCGCGAAAATTCAAACGGGGGGGATACGAAGACGACAATGAGGCCCGCGGTGGCTTTTTACGCCTTCATTATAGCATGAAAAAGGGACAAAATTTCTTCTAGCGGGCTTCCTGGTCTTTTTCGACGGTGGGCAGCAGACCATTGCCGCGGCTTTGGGTGTGACCGTTGGCAGCAGGGATTTTGCCGGCATTTTCCCCATAATAACTCTGGCGGGCGTAATAGTAATAATGGTAGCCGTCGCTGCGCGGCGTCAGCCGGTTCAAGGCAACCCCCACCAGGTGGGCGCGCTGCCCATGCGCGCTAACCTCGCGAAATTTTTCCACAGCCTGCCTCAAGTGCGTGCGGCGGGTTGTGCCGGCATCTACCACCAACAACACCGCATCCATTAACGAACTCAACACCAACGCATCGGTCACTGCCAGCGAAGGCGGGCTGTCCACAATCAAAATGTCAAACCGGCTCATGAGTTCCGCCAGCACCGCCTTCATCTTGCTCGAACCCAATAACTCCGATGGATTCGGCGGAATAGGCCCGCTGGGCAGCACCCACAACCCCGGCTCGCCGCTAGACTGCAAGGCAGCGGCAAACAGAGCGCGGCTGTCTACCATATCTGCGGTCAAGTTGTCCATTGACTCAGCAGGCTCTGCTGGCGGCGGCTCCGCTGGCGGCGGC
>CAYQYJ010000003.1:20562-38718 GCA_964421605.1 uncultured Ardenticatenaceae bacterium
CAAGTTGTCCATTGACTCAGCAGGCTCTGCTGGCGGCGGCTCCGCTGGCGGCGGCAGCATCAGGAGTAAATTAGTCAACCCATTGTCCCTGGAAACAGGGAAAATGGTGTGCTGGGTGGGGCGGCGCAGATCAGCATCCAGCAGCAGCACCTTATACCCGGCCTGCGCCATCACCACCGCCAGATTAGCGGCTGTCAGGCTTTTGCCTTCCGTCGGGTTGGCGCTGGTGATCAGCAGGCTGCGACTGGGAGCATCCACCGTAGCAAACTGGATGCCCGTGCGCAGCAGCCGGTATGCCTCAGACACAGGTGAGCGCGGATGTCGCGCTGTCACCAGACCGCCGCTGCCTTCATCCATTTTGATTTGGGCAATGCCCGCCAGCGTCGGCAAATTAACCAGATGCTTGATGTCATCGGGCGTCTTCACCGTATCGTCCAGATATTCCAACAAATAGGCGGCGCCGGCAGCCAGTACCACACCAATTGCCGCTGCCGTCACAATCGTTAGCAGCCGGTCAGGCCCAATGGGCGTCCCCGGCAGGGTGGCAGGTTCAATCACCGCCAGGGTGTTGATGGCCCCCTGGCGGGTATTGGCTAACAGGCTGGCATAATTCACTTGCAGCGTAGCCAGTTTGGCTTGCAAAGCGGCTATCTGATTTTGCGTATCCGCAATCTGGCGGGCGCTAAACAACTCCCCCAACTCATCCTGCCGCGTCTGAATCTCCGTTTGCGTCTGCTCAATCTGCGTTTCCAGGTTATCCAACTGTTGGCTGATAAAGGTCTGCCGCTCCTGGTCTTCTAGCCGCGTTCCTGTGGGGCTTAGTTGGATTAACTGGTTGCCCAACTCGTTGGCTACCGCCTGGGCGCGTTCAGGACTGGTGTCCGTGACCGCAATCTCAATGAGTTGGGTGTTAGGCACGGCGCGGGCAGCGTATTCGGGCAGCCAGCTTAAACCCAAAGCCGCCATCGTTTCATGGCGCACAGGCTCCCGCTGCGCGATGTCTGCGTATGTCTGCGCCAACTGCTGGCTGAGGTAAAACTCAGCGCCCGTGGGATTGGGATCGTCAATGGCTCGACCAATCATCAACGTGGTGCGCGACTGATAAATGGCTGGCTGCTGCCGCACCGCCAGGAAACTGGAAAGCGCCGCCACCAACGTCGTCGCCAGGATCAGCCACCACCATTTACGCAGAGGGAGAAGGTAATCTTTTACTTCCATGCTGTCGTTCAGTTACGCGCCTGACGCAGAACCGTATCCTTGTGGATGCCGCTGGTGCCAGCGCCAGGCGGTCTCAATGATCGAATGCAGGTCGGGATAGCGCGACGTCCAGCCCAATTCGAGGCGCGCCTTTTCGGAACTGGCGATCAGGCGGGCCGGGTCGCCGGCGCGGCGCGGGCCAACGACGGTAGGGATGGGATGTCCGGTGACGGCGCGGGCTGTGTCAATGACCTGGCGCACGCTAAAACCATTGCCGCTCCCCAGATTATAAACGCGGCTGCCCTGATCTAAAACATTTAGGGCCAAAATATGGGCTTGCGCCAGATCGATGACGTGAATGTAGTCGCGGATACACGTACCGTCGGGCGTGGCGTAATCGTCGCCGTAGATTTGAATGTTTTCCCGCTGCCCCAGGGCCACGCGCAGCACCAGGGGGATTAAGTGCGTTTCGGGATTGTGGTCTTCGCCGTAAGTTTCGGAAGCGCCCGCGGCGTTGAAATAGCGGAAAGCGGCATAGCGCACCCCTTTTGTTTGTTCCAACCAGTAGAGGATGCGCTCCAGGATATACTTGCTTTCGCCGTAAGGGCTGCCCGGATTGATCGACTCCTCTTCGCTGATGGGCACGCGGTGGGGTTGGTCAAACAGGTTCGCTGTAGAGGAGAGTACAAAGCGGCGCACGCCGTGCTGAACGGCGGTTTCAAAAAGATTCAATCCGTTGCGCACGTTGTCGCCCAGGTAAAGAAAAGGTTGCTGCACCGATTCGCCGACGAGTGTGTTGCCGGCAAAGTGCATAACAGCCTCCACCTGATGCGCGGCAAAGGTTTCGCGCAGGGCGTGTAAATCGGCCAGGTCTGCCTGCACAAAAGCAGCCTGGGGATGGACGGCGGCGCGGTGGCCCTGGTAAAGATTGTCATACACGATGACGTCTGCGCCAGCCTGTATCAACTGTTCGGTGACAATGGAGCCAATGTAGCCGGCTCCGCCAGTGACTAATACTTTCAACGCGGGTCTCCTGTGGTAGGGATCAGTGGTAACTGTCCGTAAATAACTTGGCGATTGGGGTTTGTAGTAACCGCTTTAGCGGTTTGGACGGCTAAAGCCGTCACTACGAACTTATTTCTGGACAATTACTTAGGGGAATCAGGGAATTAGTTGACATAATTTTTCAGGCGTAGATGGCTGCCAGCCGGGGGTAGACCTGACGCCAATTGTACTGCTGTTCAACCCAACGGCGACCGTTCTGACGCAGGCGCTGCGCCAGAACGTCATCACGAAGGACGCGCACGACTGCGGCGGCAAAGTCAGCGGGGTCATC
Source organism: uncultured Ardenticatenaceae bacterium (assembly GCA_964421605.1). Taxonomy (GTDB): domain Bacteria; phylum Chloroflexota; class Anaerolineae; order Promineifilales; family Promineifilaceae; genus JAGVTM01. The sequence continues at coordinate 23,096 of CAYQYJ010000003.1, forward strand.
TGCCAGCAGAATGTTTTCGCCGGGCTGCGCGTCAATGCCCTCCGCGCCAATGGCCGTGGAAACGACCGGCAGGCCCCACTGCCAGGCGTCCAAAATTTTGACGCGCATCCCCCCGCCGGCTTTTAAGGGGACGATAAAGACGCGGCTCTGCGACAACAGCCCGGCAGGGTCAGAGACAAAGCCCGTGACGCGCACGTAATCAGCCAGGGGTGAGCCCGGGGCGCTTAAGTCGTGAATGGCAGGGGGAGGATTTTTGCCGGCAATCACCAAACGCACGCCTGGTACCTGGGAAATAATACGCGGTAAAATCTCCCGCGCAAACCAGAGAACGCCCTCCACGTTAGGCGGCCAAAACATCGTACCCAGATGCACGATCTGCGGCGTTTGATCATGGCGCGGCAAAACAGGCTGGGCCGCGGGATCGACGCAAATGGGCAGCGTCATGAAATGGGAACGGCGGGCGGCGGCAGCAGGCGGCGGCAGCAAGGCTAACAAAGCCGCCTGATCCACAGCCGTTACAGTGAGGATGTGGTCGAAACGACGGCACAGGCCGGCTTCATAGCCAGCCAGCCGTTTTGCCTCCCAACGCCACAACCAACGTCGCGCCCAGCCCGATTCATGCTCAGCCTGACGGCGAACTACCCGAAACAAGGCATTATGCTCGTCCAGTACCAGCAAGGGCAGCGGGCTGCCAGTGTGGCGCGCCAGCCATTGGCGCAGTTGCAGCGCATATTGAGCCATAGCCGTCTGGTCCGCGTGGATGGCCTGAAACTGCCCCTGACCAGCCAGCCAGCGCAGCAGCCGGGCCATAGCCGCCGCATAATCCCGCTCAATCACCGCCGGGCGCCCCGTGACGCAGGCTTTGAGAAAGGCTTGCGCATCCTGGCGGCGGGAGCGGCGCAGAGGCACGGTGTGTACCGCCGCGCAAAACTGGCGCAAGTGCGCCACATCCTCAGGGCGGTCGTCGGCGCGGACAAAGGAAACTAAAGTAACGTGGTGCTGCTGGGTTAGCTGGCGCAGCATATAGTAGGCCCGAATTTTGGCCCCGCCGACCAGGGGGTATGGTAATAACTGCGTCAAGAAAAGGATATTCACAAGAAATGTAGATGGCTGGCGGGCAGGATGCCCACGCTACGCCCTATCTGCCGCGCAATCCCAGCACCCGCGAAAAGGTGCGGAGAATGATAAGTATATCCAATAATGGGGTAGCGTGTTTGACGTAATACAAATCAAATTCCAACTTTTCCCTGGCGCTATCTACGGAATCGCCATAATCATAGTGAATTTGCGCCCAGCCGGTTATGCCCGGACGCAGACAATGGCGGGCGCGGTAAAGGGGAAGCTGGCGAGATAGCTGACCGACAAACTCCGGACGCTCCGGGCGTGGGCCCACCAGACTCATTTCACCGCGCCAGACGTTAAGCACCTGGGGCAGCTCGTCCAGATGGGTGCGGCGCAGCCAGCGCCCCACGGGTGTGACGCGACCATCGTGACGCTGCGCCCAGACGGCGCCGCTGCCTTTTTCGGCTTCGGGAACCATAGAGCGGAATTTGATCAGGGTGAACGGCTGCCCCCCGCGGCCCACGCGCTGCTGGTAAAAGAAGAGGGGCCCAGGGGAGGAGATGGCATTCCCCACAGCAACCAGGGGCATCAACAGCAGCAGGGCCGCAGACCCCAGCAGCGCGCCGCCTATGTCAATGATACGTTTGGTCAGGCCATATAAACGGGCAAACGGGCGATCGCCGCTGTTGTCGCCCAGGCTGTCATCTAGCTGAGAGACCATTTCCAGGACGCTGCCGGCAAAAGCCACAGCCACGCGCCCGGTCAGCCGTTCGTAGACGGTAGATATATTGACAACGGGGATGCCCAATTCGCGACAGTCCAGGATAGCCTCAAACAGTTCCGCGCGGATCTGTTCGGCGCGCGTGATAGCCACCACGACTTCGTCTATGCCCAGGGTGCGCGCCAGACGAACCAGGTGGCGGCTGTCGCCTAACACGGGCACACCGTCAATCATCTCCGCGCGGCAGGCGGGGTCGTCGTCAATGAAGCCCACGAGAACATAGCCCGTGCCGCGAAAAGGGTTGGCGTCGCGGCGGGCAAAGTCGCTCTGCAGCGCCTGAGCCAATATGCGCCCACTGTCGCCCGCGCCAATGACCAGGGTGCGGCGTTGAAAAACGGGTTGCACAAAAACCAGAGCATAGCAGCCGCGCCAGGCAACCACAAAAAGAATAGCCAGAGAGACAAACAAGAAAGCCTGGGAGCGATTTTGCAGGGGGGGCGTTAACCAGGGAATGAAGAGGTAGAGGATGCCGGCAAACGCAGACGCCCCCAAGACGGCGCGGACGCTGTAGGTCGTGCTGGCGGCGCGAGCCAGATTGTAAACGTCAAAGATGGTAGCCATTACGCCCCAAACGGCGGTAAGGGTAAGAAACCATTTGTAGGCAGGGAACAAGGCAACCGGATGGGGCAGCAAGTCAGTACGCAGCAGAAGGGAAAGAATAAGGGCCGCGTTGAGGAGCAAAACATCCCCCACGACCAGGAGCAGTTTGCGTTCTGACATACGTAAGCCGGGCAGCGGTAGGCGCATACGCACGGGCAAGGAGAGGGGAGGGAATTCAACCGGGAGTTCTGGCGACGATTCAGACATACTAGGGCATCCGCAGAATCCAGACTGGAGCAGTCTTGGAGACTGCTCCGGTCTATCTCGATGTTACGACGGCACTGTCAGTTGGCGGCTGGCGGCGGCAGCGGGTAAAAGTTGTCTGTTAGCCAGCCGTTCGTACAAACTCAGCAGGGCCAGCGTTTCCTGTACGCGCGTTTTATCGTACCAGGCGCGCCCGGCCACTCCCATAGCCTGTAGTCGGGAAGGATCGGCTAAGGCGTGGGCCAACGCGCGGGCCATCGAGGGAGGATGACCCGGCTCGACCACAAAGCCCGTGCGCTCCTCCTGCACATATTCCGTCAGCGCCCCCACACGGGTGACCAGCACCGGCTTGCGAAAGAAGTAGGCGGCGGGGATCAGGGCAGATTGGGTGGCGTCCGTGTACGGCAGAACAACCAGGCTGCAACGACTGAACAGATCCACAGCTTCCTGGTCGGCAATCAGGCGGTTGCGCAGTTCCACGCCAGGCGGCAGGCTGCCCGGCCAGAGCGCGGGGAATTTCCCTGGCCCTGCCAGCACCAGTTTGAAAGGGGGCGCGCCGGCGGCAGTCGCCTGCTGGGTGAGTTGGGCAAAAGCAGTCAGCAAATAATCTATGCCCTTGTATCGTTCTAAGCGACCAAAGAAGAGGACAAAAGGCTCATAGCCAGTTTTTTCCCCCCGCTCTAATTCACTCAGCTTCATTGCCTGCTCGTAACCCAGGAAGAGATGCAGCAGGGGCGTGAAACTCAGTTTGGGGGCGGGCACGCCGCGACGCAGCAGCCGCAGGCGATATTGGTCTCCGTGCAGCAAAATCTGGTCGGCGGAATGGATAATCGTCCAGTTCCACAGCCGCAGCAGCAAACCAAAACGGGTACCCCGATGAGGGTCCAGGTCATGAATCGTGTGGATGACGGGGACACCTTGCCTGACCAGATAGCGTACCAGTGTTGTGTTCCAGAGGTGGGGCCCACTGAAATGCACCAGGCTGGGCTTCAGGCTGAGAATGCTTTTTATGACGCGGCGCAAGTGGGACAAGTTCAAGGCGCGCGGAGACAGACCTGTGTCCGTCACAGCTACGGGGGTGTGGATGTGCACGAGCGGTGAATATCTATCGCGAGGGGCGCGCGGCGTAGTCACCAGATGAACCTCGCTGCTGCCGGCAGTTGCCATGCGGTTAGCCAGGTCAGCCGTATATTGGTGCATCCCGAAAGTGGGAGAAAGCAAAACGTAAACGATACGCATCTTACCCGTCCCGTTACATTTGGGGCAGTTCCGCCAATAATTGGCGATAGGTTTCAGCGCGCGCGCGCCAGGCGGGCCAAAACCAGGCGGCGGCGGCAACCAGCGTGCGGCGGGGCGCATAAGCCAGCTTCAACAGCCGCTTGAAATGGCGCGCCTGCCGCTCGCCCCCCGTTTTGCGATAAAACTGCACTTTGCTACGATATAACTGGATGTACATGGCCTGCGCCGCCTGGCGGCTGCTGGCTTCGCCATCATGAGTGACCACCGCAGCGGGGACATACCATAAGGTCCAGCCAGCCTGCGCCAGACGATAGCAAATGTCTACTTCTTCGGTGTACATAAAGTAACGCTCATCCAGCAAACCAACCTGGCGCAGCGCCTCGCGGCGCAGCAGCAGGCAAGCCCCTTTAATGACAGCCACCGGGCGGGGCCGCTGCACATCCCAACGGCGCATCCGGTAAGTGGCGCGCGGCCACAGATGATCGAGAAAGACCAGCCGCCAGAATTCGCGCCCAGGCGTCAGCATGGGCTGGCAGGACGGCTGCAGGCTGCCATCCTGATTGAGCAGGCGAGCGCCGGCGGCGGCGGCGCGAGGATGGGCTTGCATGAACGCCACCAGCGCGGCAAGGCAGCCCGGATGCATTTCAGTATCGCTGTTGAGCAACAGCACGTAGCGCCCCCGGCTGTACGCGATGCCCTGGTTGTTAGCGCGGGCGAAACCGACATTTTCACTGTTCTGAATCAGGTTTACCCAGGGGAATTCGGCGGCGATCAGGGCCGCGCTGCCGTCGGCAGAGGCGTTGTCCACGACAATGGTTTCTAAGCGGTGTACGCCAAACCGCTGCGCTTCGTCCCGAACAGCGTGCAAACAATGGCGCACTCTGTCGCGGGTGTTCCAGTTGACAATGATCAGGCTGACGTCGGGCGCGGCAGCAGCTTCTTGAGAGGGTCCCATGCCAGAATGCGGCTCAATGTCAGGCCGGCAAAGAGTAAGAGTACGGCGTCTGCCGGCACACGATACCGTATCATGACCCAGGAAGAGAGATAAACGCCGAGATGTATTGCCAGAAACAGGTAGAGGGGAAGTAACTTCCGCCAGCTTTGACGCGAAAGCGCCAGCCCAGCCAGCATCAAGGGCAGAAAAAGACCAAAAGACAACACGCGCCCCAGGTTGCTCATCAGACTGGAACTGGCGGAGGGCCAAAACATAAAAAACACCCTGGCGCGCCCCAATGTCAGGCGCAGAAACCGTTCAGGGTGGGTCAGCACTTCTTGCTGACCGCGCGCCAGCAGTTCATAGGTTAAGTCAGCTTCATTCAGGTCCGCCAGGTCGAGCGGAATAGACGCCACCCAGCCCACTTCCCCCCAGTCAGATGGCCGGTCGGGATGGTTACCGTTCCAAAATACGTGACCAAACTGGGATTCTAACAACATAAAGCGACCATACAGGTCATAGTTGCGCAGGGTCCAGGGCGCCACAGCCACAACCATCAAGCCGCAGGGAATCAAAATGTGCCAGGCGGGGTAACGCTTGCGCTGCCGTCGCAGTTCCAGAACCAGCCAGATAATTAAGACCACGACAAAGGGCAGCACCGCCATGCGAAACAGAACTGCCCCCGCCAGGCCAACGCCCAACATGAAAAAAGAGCGCGGTTTGGGTTCCTGCCACAACTGGTAAGCCTGATCTAACGCCAGCAACAGAAAAAGAATAAAAGGCGTCTCAGTCAATAACGTGGCGCTGTACAAGACCAGATAGGCGTATACCGCCGCCAGCAGCGCCGCCAGCAGCGCCGCCCTTTCGCCAAACAACCTTTTACCCAGGCGATAGATGAGGAATACAATGAGGGTTCCCAGCAGGGCATACAGCAGACGAGGAATCAGGGGGTTGTAGCCAAAAATCTGGTAAATGAGGGCCAGGTGCACCACCATCGTGCCTGAGTAATAAGAAGTTGGCGTGTCCGGTGGAACCCAGGGATACCAGGCTTGCGGGAAGGTGAAGCCATAGCCATGCGCCAGGCGGTAAGCCAGCATGTCATAGGAAACCTGATCGTGCGTGCCGCCAGCTTCCAGAACTTCCATCTTGTTGCCCAACCAGATAGCTGTGCCCGCGCGCAGCAGGAAAGCCAGCAGGAGAATGAGCCACAGCCAATGCCTGGAAGAGAGATTAAGCAGACGCAGATTCATGGAACTCTGCTTCCTTATTAACTGTCCGTAAATAACCTGGCGATTGGGGTTTGTAGTAAACGCTTTAGCGGTTTGGTCGGCTAAAAGCCGTCACTACGAACTTATTTCTGGCCAATTACTTAACGGCTTTGACGAGTAGGACGAGGGGCAAATTGGGCGGGGCGGGCCATAGCTGGTGGGCATGGACGGCGAACCCGGCCTGTTGGATCAGGCTGATCCATTGGCGGCTGCCGTAATCACGGTCAATGGGCTGAAAGTTGGGACGGCCAAAGAGCAGGGTGCGTTTCATGACGACGCGAGCCAGTTGCCAAAGAAGCCGCAAATCAGGGCGCTGTCGAATAAATTGGTTGTAGCCCCATTTGGGCAGGGAGTGGGGCACGGGTAAGGAAGCAGCGAAGACGCCGCCGCGGCGCAGGGTTCTGTAAATCTCGCGCAGCGTCTTCGCCACGGAAGCGGTGTGCTCCAGAGCGTCGGCGGCGATAACGGCGTCAAAAAAGGCGTTGGGGTATGGTATATATTCGCCAACGGAAACGGAGAGCGTCAGGGATGGGTGGGCAGCCAGAGCCAGCCGTGAACCGATAAGAGATGGGTCAAAGGCGTAGCCGCGCACGTCTGCCGGCGCATAATCCCACAATTTACCGGCGCCTGCGCCCACGTCTAGCAGTTTTTTGCCGGCAAGCGGGGCAGCAAAGTTCAGCAGGCATTCTTTCGTGGCGCGGTCGTAATCCCCATCCAGGTCTGTGCCCATCAAACCATTGTGCGCATAGGCGCGGTCGTAAGTGGCGCAGAGGTCGTGCAGCGGCATCCTGGCGGCGGCGGTGAAAGCGTTTAACTGTTGGTTGGACGGCAGGATGACGGGAATCTCATTTTTGATGGGATAACGGGCAGCGCATGTAGGACAGATCAGACATTCAGCCGCAGCCGTAAGCGCGCTGGCGCGACAGGAGATACAGAGAAATGACAATGGATTTGTATGACTCCTAGACAACTGACTCAGACGGATGGCGAGGTGAGTAAAGTTTGCTGCATGATGGCATGGGCGCGGCGGGCAAAGAGGGGGAAGGCAAACTCCGCTTCCCAGAGCGCCCGCGCCTGCTGCCCCATCCTGTAGCATTTTTCCGCATCATCCAACAGCATCGCCAACCCTTCGCGCCAGGCGGCTACGTCGCCAGAGGGCAGCAGCAGCCCGGTTACCCCCGGCACAACGTACTCACGCAGCACGGGCAGGTCCGTGCAAACGATGGCGCAGCCGGCAGACATGGCATCCAGCAGCAGCGTCAAGCCGGCGGCATAGGCAACGGGTTGCAAAGAGACAGCCACCACGCGACTGCGCATTAAGGCCGCAAAATAATCGTTTCGGGGCAGCAGCGGTCTGACGGCAACGTGTGCCGGCACAGAATAGTGTCGCAGAGGCGCGGACGGCGTACTGATTAAAGCCGGCTGCGACAGCGGCTGTGGCAGCTTAGCCAACGCCGCCAGCAAGGTGGCATAATCCCGATCCGTCTGCCCGCCAGCAAACACGGCCCGATCCCGCGCCCCCTGGCGCGGCAAGATGCCTCTTTCTGCCAGATATACGGGGATATCATATCCCCCCAGACGACAGACGGAAACACGGCTGGGGGACAGTTGGAAAATGGACTGGCAGCGCTGCGCTTCCCAACAGGATGGCAGGGTAACGCGCACCCTATCCACCAGGCAGCGGCGCAGCAGCGGACGCAAGGCGTTCAAATAAGGCTTGGCAGTCAGGGTGAGCCAGACCAAGGGGGGCCAGGTCTGTTTCACTAACCAGCGGCAGACAGCCAGCGGCAGTCCGGTCTTGTTTTCCCAGGCGACAATCAGATCAAATGGTTCTTGCCGCAGCAGCGCCAGAATATACGACAGCCAGCGCCGCGACGGCGGCAGCGCCTGCACAAATTGAACGTCATCTGCCCGTTCAGGCAACTCATTCCACAACCAGCGGTCGCCCGGAGACACGGCAAAACTGGTCACGCAAAGGACGCGCATCATGCTTCCCCTGGCGCCGACAGCGTCGCCAATCCCCCCAGGAAAAGCCAGACAAGTACGCTGGCTTGAAAGCCGGGGAAACCGATGTTATACACAAACGGCAAAATCCAATCCGCCAACGCCATCAACACCAAAGCCCCCGCGCCCACCGCCAGCATCCCGTTGACATAACCGGCGCGAAAATCATCCTGGAATCGCGCCCGCAGGCGCAGAGCGGAGCGCGCCAGGGCGACAACAAACCAGCCAAACAACCCCAACCCCAGCAAGCCAACGTGCGAAAACAGGTCTACGTAGTTGTTGTGCGAGGAGACGAGGGGCTGCACCCAGACAATGTGTAGATACACCAGCGGCTTCATGTGGCTGTAGGCGCGATAGGCTGCTGGCCCCAGACCCGTGATAGGATTACGTAGGGTGACCTCGACGACGCGCTCGATCAGGCTAAGGCGAGAACCGCCGCTTAACTCCCACTCGACGTCGCCGCCGGCAAACGTCCATAAACCGCGAAAGAGCAGCCCGCTGGCGGCCAGGAGCAGCAGGGCCAGCAGCAGGGGCCAGCGCCAGCGCGGCCAACGCAGCCAGAACAGCACAAAGAGGACGGCAGCAATGCCAATCCAGTTGGAGGCTGCGTCCTGTTGGAAGACCAGCGCATAGGCAGCCACCGCGCCCAGGATAAGCAGCAACCCCAGACGGGCAGGCAAACGCAGCGATTGATTAAACAACAACTGCCCGGCAGCCAGACCGGCCAGCAGCACCCAGAAAGGGGCGCGAATGATGGCCATCGTGATCCACTTGCTCAAAGGCGTCGCCAGACCAGGGATGTTCCACAGCAGGGCCAGCAAGCCGCCAAGCATGAGAAAGAGGAAAGTCAGGCGGCGCAGCCACTTTTCATCTGGAATAAGGTTGCCGCCAAGCCAGAATGCGCCGGCTGACAAGGCAAATATAGCCCATTGCGCCAACTGCACCAGGATAAAATTGGGGCCGCGGGGCACAAATGGATCCCATAAGGCATTGCCCACTAACAGCGAAAGCAAGCCAGCCAGGAGAAAAAGCAACAGGGGGCGATTGGCTGCAGTCCGCTGCAGCCGCCCCTGGCGCAGCCGCGTCAATGCCAATAGTCCCAACAGAGCAATTACCAGCAGCGTGACTGGGTTCAGGCTGACAGCCGTGCCTGTACTAAACTCCAGGGGCAGCAGCAGCGCCGCGGGGATGATGGCTAAAGCGCCCCAGGCTGGCTGTGACAGACACAAAACAGCCAACAGAGCCAGCAACAAGGCTACCAGTAGTCCGGTGGTAGCGCGTTCGCCCAACAAGATAGCGGCAACCAACAGAGCGATCCCGATCCCCCAACGGACAGCCCAAACGGACGACGGCGGAGGCGCAGCCAGCCAGACTCCCCCTCTTTCCCGGTTGGCAGTCGCACGCCAATTCATGCCAGAACTCCCTGCCGATAGCCGCGAAAGATATGGGCGCTAATTACCCAACGGTAGAAAAGCAGCAGCAGCGCCGGCAAGGCGCGAGTCTGCTCCAACAAGGCAATCAGGCGAAGCATAGCCGCCACAACCCAGTTGTGGGACGTGATCTGGTGAAATAGTTTGTGCAGTACCAGGCGGGGCGGGTCTTGCTTCCAGACAACAGGCTCTTTGTCAGCCAGCATAGGAATAAGGCCGCGCAGGTCGGGATATTGGCGCAGCAACAGGGCGCCGGCGTGACCTGCCTTTTCTTGCTGCCGGCAAAACGCAGCAAAGCTGCTGACGGCGTGATCATGATGGTAGGCAATGGCTTCATGGCAGCGGTAAAAGGCAAAGCCTTGACGCCAGGCGCGGTAGGCAAAGTCTACGTCACACCAGGCGTCTGCACCCCCAGGGGGTTGTCCACTACGGGGTTGTCCACTATGCGCTTGCCTGCCAGGCGACTGCATCATGCCAATTTGAAAATAGTCAGCGCGTCGCACTGCCAAAAAACCACTCAGGCAGTCCAGAAATGAAATCTCCTGGCTGGCGGGGGCCGCGGCGGGAAAGATACGCGGCAGCAAGTTGTGAAAGGGTGAGGGCGCGGCAGACGGGCTGGGAACCGTCAGTAAATTGCCAGTGACAATGGCCTGAGGACGCGCGGCTAAGGCGCTGACCAGCTTTGCCAGACAAAACGCATCCAGGGTAATGTCGTCATCCAGGAATAAGAGGAATTCGGTCCGGCTCATTTCGGCGCCGCGGTTGCGCGCGGCGGCGTCGCCGCTGTTATCCTGGCGCGCATAACGCAGGGGGAAGGCAAAGGATTCGTGAGCGACCCGTTCCGCGCCATCATTGCCGCCATCATCAATGATGATAAGTTCAAAGGCGTGGGGGGGGTAAGTCTGGGCGTTCAGACTGGACAGCGTGCGCAGCAGCGACTCGCAGCGGTTATAAGTGGGAATGATGACGCTCAGGGTTGGCGGTTCAGGCATCGGCGCGCAAGACGTCAGTAAAAGCCTGGAGAAGCGCATCCAGGTGCGCGGCAGCCGGGTAGCGGCAGCGCACGCGCTGCTGGCGGGCCAGGGCTGCCTGATCATCTGGATGCGCCAACAGGGTAGTCAGGGCGGCAGCCAGTTGCCGCCAATCACCGGGCGACACTAACAGACCGCTCTGCGCGTTGTCCAGCCAATCGGGTATGCCGCCTACGGCAAAAGCTACCACGGGGCGACCGTGCGCCAGCGCTTCCAGGCCAACTTTGCCAAATGCTTCGGGCATAATGGTGGGCAGCGCCAGCACAGCGCAGCGGCGATAACAGGCTTGCAGCGCCGCCGCCGGCAGCCAGCCCATAAATGTGACGCGGGCAGACAACCCCAACCGGGCAGCCAGCCGTTCATAAAACGGACGCAGGGTGCCATCGCCGGCCACGACAAGCTGAAGGTGCGCTGGCATATGTACCAGGGCGCGCAGCAAATATGGCACGCCTTTCTCCATCTCTAACCGGCCCGCAAACAAAATCGTATGGGGATCCGTGGGCGGCGCATAGGGAGGAATGTCTTCCTCTTGCACGAAGTGGGGCGGCAGAACGGCTACCTGGCTGGCAGCAAAGCCATTTTGCAGCAGCAGCGCGCGCATGTAGGTGGAAGCGACTAGCAAGCGCGGCAAAGCGGCGTAGGCTGCCTTGAGTTGGGCAGTTTCCTGGATGCGGCGCAGTACCGTGCGCGGATGGCGGGCCGCCGAACAACGACGCAGATAGTGCAGGGGGAAGCAGCGCCAGCCAAAGGGGTAGGCACAGATGCCGTCGCCGCGACGAAAGTGCTTGGCTAACCCTGGACAAACGGCGGCAAATCCATGCACGTAACCTAATGCCGGCAGCCGCCGCGCCACCGCCGTAACGTGTTCTGGCGCATGAACGTGATGAACGTAAGCCACATCGGGCTGCTCCTGGTCAATCAGGCTGGCTAAATCCGCGGCGCGCGGCACGTGATAGGCCGCCTCGCGCATAGTATGCGGCGAATCCATCCGGTAGGCGACGATGTTTTGGTGACCGTCGTCCTGGAGCAAACGACAAACGCTTAACAAGTATTGCTGGACGCCGCCCGCAGGAGAGTAGTCATCGTTCAGGTGCAGGATTTTCATGAAGAAAAGGGGGAGCAGTGGCTTGGGCAGGGCATCGTCAGGCAAGGCCCAGGAAGTGGGCGTCGGGAACGGCGCGGCGGCGTTGGATGGGGCGGCGGCGGGCTAACGTCCCCGGCAGCCAGATCAGAGCAGAGAGTGTAGCGCGCAAAGCGACGCGGTTGCGCGTGCGGAACCAACGGGCTTGAATCTCCGGCCAGAAATGGCGCAACGTTGCGGGCTGGTATAGTTTGAGCAAGGTGGTAAGCTGGTTGCGATACCCCCATTGCATTCGCTGCATGGTGGGCGTGGCAGTGCCGGCAAAGCGATGATAGACAACGGCAGCGGGCACATCCAGCACATCATAGCCCGCAATCCAGGCGCGCAAGGTAAGGTCTACATCTTCCACATACATAAAATAGCGCGCGTCAAAAAGACCAATTGCCGGCAGCGCCGCGGCGCGCAGCAGCATGGCGCAGCCAGAAGCAAACGGGGTTGGTTGTGGCGGCCCGGGCGGCGCAATAGGGGTATGGAACGCTTCGGCTTCGGCCCAGGCGGGTAAAAAACGAAACCGTATCTCCTGCCGCCCATCCCAGGTGTGCTGCCGCGCCTGGCAAATGGCCGCATGGGGGTTTTCCTCGGCGGCAGCTACTAACGCCGCCAGCCAATCCGATTCGACGCGGGTGTCGTTGTTCAACAAAACCACGTAGGCGGCGGAGGCAGCCAGCGCACGACCAATGCCCAGATTGTTAGCCTGGGCAAAACCAAGATTTTCCCGTAGCGCCAGCCAGCTCACCTGCGGGTAGTTGGCTTGCACCCACGCCTGGCTGCCGTCTGTGGAACCATTATCCACAATGATTACCTGATACGGGCGGTAGGTCGTCTGCGCCAGCGCAGGCAGGCAGGCTTGCAAATGGGGCAAGCCATTCCAGTTAACCAGCAGGACATAAACCAGGGGGGATGTCATCAGTTAAACTGATAGATAACGGCGTGCTTGTGCGCCGCCAGGAGTTGGCAGTCGCCAGACAGCCGGGCGCACCAACGAGCCAGCGTATCAGCCGTAATGCTGGCTTTCTGTTCCCAACCATCCACGTACCAGATGACAAAACCAGAGCGCGCCCTGACTTCACCCTGAAAAAAGGCCGCCTGCTGCGCCGCGTTGGCTTCTTCAGGCAGTCTGTACGCGGGTCGTTGGGTAACAAAGCTCACCGCGGCAGGCATATTGGTGTAAATCGGGCCGGGATCTGATGCAGATAGCGACAAAGATAATATAGCCGGGTCTTGGCTCCAGGTGGGAGAGTTGTAAGCCCACGCGGGGGGATGCGCCACGTTATAATATTGCGCGCGCAGTTGGTTGGTCAGCCACAGCAGCAAAAGGAACGACCAGACCACGCCTGCGCCTACTCGCCGCCAGGCAGGCTGCAGAGCGGGTAACTGGTTGTAGAAATGCACCACGCCTGCCGCAAATAGCAGCCACAGGAAAGGGTATACAGGTGAAAGCAAACGACTCTCCAAAGGCTCAAACTGTACCGTAGCCGACAGGACAATCAGGATGCTGACGTAAACCAGACAGTAAAGGAACATCCAGGCCCACCAGGGCAGAGAGAACCACGACCTGGAGCCGCCCCGCGCCCACGGGCGGCGCCGCGCCGCTGTTAACCGCCAGTCCAGAGCAGGTAGTAGCTGGCGCACCAGAAACAGCAGCGCCAGGAAAAGGGCGTATGGGATCAGGGTTGCGGCAGGCGGCAACGGGAAGAAGAAATCTCGCAGCAGCAACCGCCCGGCTAACACGATGTTTTGTAAAAAGCTGGCTGTGGTCCCCAGACGGGCATCTCCAGAGAGATAACCTGTCAACAAATAGTTTCGCCACAACCAGCCCGCCAGCGGCAGCGGCGCCAGCAGGCTATAAAAACAGAGATACCGCCAGCGGGCGGGCCGGGGCAGCGGCATGGCGGCAATCATGAATGCCCCCCACACCAACAAGACAACTCCCAGGTAGCGCGTAAGACCCGCCAGACTCCACATGACCGCGGCAACTGCCAGGTAGCGACTCCGTTCTTGAGGCTTGTTCCAGGCGCGCCACATCCCCCACCAGCCTGTTACAGAACAGAATAAAAACAGGGGTTCACTCCAGGCAAAAGAAATCACGCGCAGCAGCGCCGCCGAGACGATAACGCCCAGCGCCGCCAGCACGCCCACCTTGATGTTGGCGCAATCCCGCCCCAAAGCCAGGCAGCCCACAGCCAATCCCACATAAGCCAGAAGGGACACCCAGCGGGCGGCGGTGACCACGCTGCCAGTCAGCCAGGACAGACCACATAGGAGCAGGGGATAAGCAGGGGGCCAAAGCGTTAAAGGTACGGCTGCGCCCACCTGGTCAGGAGCTAATCCAGTGGTGTACACCAGGGCGCGTCCCTGGCAAACATTCTCAGCCACGTTCAGGTAGTAAACCGAGTCGGGGGAGAGATTTGCACCATGGCGGGTGGTGAGCCAGCCCAGACCCGCCGCCAAACCCGCCAGCAAACTGGCGGCGAGGATAAAGCGAAGGGGTTGGGCTGCATCAAAATAGGCTGCTTTGGGCCAATTAAAGCGGGAGACGTAATTGCTCTTCATGGGGACAGAAGGTTTGTGCAGCAAGAAAACGCTCGATGCAGTCAACCGTACGCGACCAGGGGAAGCAGGCGCGAGCGTGCTGCGCCGCCTGTCTGCCTAGTTGCTGCCGGCATTCCCGCCGACTCAATAACTTATGTAAAGCGGCGGCGTAAGCATCTTCGTCGCGGGGCGTCAGTACCCCTGTTTCACCGTCTACCACCGATTCCAACACACCCCCCTCGCCCACAGCCACCACCGGCGTACCGCAAGCCATCGCTTCCACCGCAGCCAACCCCCAGGGTTCCAGGTGGGGGGCATAGACAAAAGCCAACGCCTGGTTATACAACATTGCCAGTTCCTGATCAGCGGTCACGCGGCGCACGCTCAACGCCACCCCCAGTTCCGCCGCCAGCCTGGTCACGGCGCTCAGTTCATCCGCGTCGGCGCTGTTTGCGGCAATGATCAGCCGCGGGCGGCTGGCTGCCGGCAGGCGCGCCAGCGCCCGCACCAGGAAACGGTACCCTTTGTAATAGTGGACGGCTCCAACGCTGAGGAGGTAATTGCCTGCCGGCAAACTAAGCGGGCGAAAGCAGTCTGTGTTCACCCCCAAATAACATACGGCGCACGCAATCCCATAAGCTGCCGCCGCCTGCGCTGCGGCAAAATGGGAGTTCGTGAGCACGGCGCTGGCCTGGCGTATGTTGCGCCGCGCATTGCGATTGCGCCACCAGGGGTAAACGTTGACTGGCAGGGCATAGTAGGCGCTCTTGAGCCATTGCCGCAACGAGCGCGGCGGAACTGCCGCGCCCGCATTTTCGTTGCGGGGCACAATCCCATGGTGACAATAAAAAACCGCCGGCGTTTGCGCCAGACGTAACAGATCAGGATTCAGAGACAATTGACAATCGTGTACAAAAATGGCGTCGTAATTGCCCGCGTCAATAGCGACGGCGACCTGGCGGTTCACCTGGGAGAGCGCCGCCAGGTCAGCTAACAGGCGAGCAGCGGTCAGGTAAGGCGTCAGCAAGGGAACGCGCTGCGTCCAGACGCCGCGCGGCTGAAATGGCAGGCGCACTGTGCGGCGCACAAACGAATCTACGGGCAAAAAGCGGCGATCAGCCGTAGTCGGGCAAAATTCGTCTATCTGGTGGCCGCGCTGCGCCAGACCTTTGACCATTTCCACCATGGCGCGGCGAGCGCCGCCAGAAGAAAGGTTATGATAAAGGGCCAGTTTCATGAGCAGCGGCAGTCAAGACTGGCAGCCCGTCGAGAGCTGAAAAAATGGGACGCTGATGACGCCAGACTGCGTGACGCAGAAAGCCGCAGATAAGAGATGATTTACTCCTGATGAATCCGTCTAATCTGCGCTTTATCAGCGTCATCAGCGGGCTATTAAT
>CAYQYJ010000004.1:0-3867 GCA_964421605.1 uncultured Ardenticatenaceae bacterium
ACCAGCTACACCTTTGCCACGCCGCTGGATCCGCTGACCATCTATGCCTGGTCGGTGCGCGCCTACAACCCATGCGGCGCGGGCAGCTTCGCCCAGTTCGGCTTCTTCCGCACCCAGGACATCCCGCCCATCTTGCTGGTGGACGACGATGACAATGCCCCCAACGTACAGGCAACCTACACTGCTGTCCTGGATGGTCTGGGGATGGGCTACGACATCTGGGACACCAACAACTCCGATAATGAACCCGATGCGGCGTACTTGCAGCAGTATGAAGTGGTTATCTGGTTCACGGGCGATGAGTTTGGCGGTTGGGCCGGGCCTGGCTCCGCGGGCGAAGCCGCGCTGGCTACTTACCTGAACGCTGGCGGCTGTTTCTTCATCAGCAGTCAGGATTACGTCTGGGACCGCGGCGTGACGGCTTTCATGCAAAGTCATCTGGGCATAGGCACGGCCACGAGCGACGTCAGCCAGACGACAGTCACCGGGGCGGACGTCTATACAGGACTGGGGCCATACACCCTGGCCTATCCATTCACCAACTACAGCGACCGGTTAACGCCGGCGGTGGGTTCGACGACAGGCTTCAACGGTAATCAGGGCAGCGCGGCGGTCGTCAGCGGCACGCACAACGCCATTTTCCTGGGCTACCCGTTTGAGGCGCTGCCGGCAGCCGGACGCGCCCCCGTGATGCAGACCACGCTGGGTTGGTGTGGTCAGTAAAGAATAGCGCTGCCAACGGGTTGGCAGCAACCCGTTGGCAGCGCCAACTCACCCTTTCAGGAGGAATCTCATGAATCATTTGCGCAAAATTGTAGGCATCGGGCTCATGTTCAGCCTGATCGTCGCTGGGGTGTGGCTGCTGGCAAGGCCAACAGGCATCTCCCCTGAATCTGTATTCCGTCAGGATGCGGTTCTGCAAACGGCTGGCCCGGCCGGCTATAAGCGGGTTACGGCCAATACCGACTTAAATCTGGAAACCATTGTTTATGATCCCGTGCCCGCCAAAGAGGTCATTATTAGCGAACTGCCCACGCGGGAGTACTTCGCTAACAACGAGTATGACCGCTGGCAGCGCGGTGAAATTGACCTGGGCGAAGCGCACAGCTTGATCAGCGAAGCCGAAGCGGCGGCTTTGCAAGAAGCAGCTATGAAGCTGGCGGCAGACCCGAATGTACAGCACATCGAGAGCGGCCCTGGCCTGAATTCGCCCATTGTCGGCGTCACCTTCCCCTCGCTGGATATTGACGACTGCTGTGGCGGCGGGCAGTTGACGCCTCCCGACCCAGACCTGTCGGTCGGCCATGATCACGTCATTGCCGTTGTTAATAATTCCTTTGGCATTTATGACAAAGCGGGCAATCTGCTGGTTGGTCCCACCACGTTTTCCACGTTGTTTGGGCCACTGGGGGGGAGCTGCGTTAGCTTCCCATTCGACCCGAACGCCCTCTATGACGAAGAAGCCGGGCGTTATATTATGGCTGCCGATGGGGATGGGGATTATTACTGCGTGGCCGTTTCGCAGACGGACAGCGCTGTAGGCTCCTGGTATCTGTATGCCTTCCAGACCAACGTGGGCGGCGCGTTTTTTGATTATCCGCACGCGGGCGTAGGACGGGATGCTATCTACATGGGCGGCAACATGTTTGGCGCGGGCACAGGCCGCGTCTGGGCTTTTGACAAATGGGCCATGTATGCGGGCGCGCCCGCAGCCGCCGTTACCCAGGCGACGGGTTCAGACGACACGCCCCAGCCAGTCAAGCTGCATGGTTATGACCAGGGCACCTGGCCCACTTCAGGTCCGCACTACATCATGACCCATCGCAGCGGGGCTAACACCTATGCCATGTACGCCTGGAATGATCCATTTGGAGCTAACAGTTTGAGCGTGGTCGGCGTCTACAACTTGCAGAACTTTCATGGCGTCGCTGTGGGCTATCCGGTCAGCAACTTGCAGTTGGGCGGCAGCCCATACCAGGCCAACGACAACCGGGCGCTGGACTTTGAGTACCGCAACGGTTCTGGCTGGATGTCGGGCGTGGCCTCTTGTAATCCAGGCACAGGCACTGTCAACTGTGTACAGTGGGCGGAAATTGACCTGGCCACACAAACAGTAGTGCAGGCGGGCGTTTTCTCCAGCAATGGTGATTATCGCAGCTTCCCGGACATAGCTGCCAACCATTGTGGCGACGCCGCGGTGGGCTACACCAAGAGCAATACCAGCATCTATCCTTCTGTCTTCGCCACTGGGCGGGAAAGCGGAGATCCGTTGGGCACGATGCAGCCCGAAGTGCAAATTAAGGCGGGCGAGCAACGTTACATTGGCTACGATGGCTCGCCTTATCGCTGGGGCGACTATACGGGCATGAGTGTAGATCCGGACGGCGTCCGGTTCTGGTATCTGGGCGAATACAGCAAGCTGGATGTGGTGAACCAATCAGCCAATTGGGGCACTTACGTTGGCTCTCTGACCTTCGCCGGTTGCTCTGTCGCCCCCGATTTTAACCTTTCAGCCACGCCAGAAGTGCGCAACGTGTGTATTCCGAACAACACCAACTACGCCATTGACGTGGAATCTCTGTCTGGCTATATGGATGCGGTGACCATGAGCGCCGCAGGCGTGCCTGCCGGGTATAACGCGGCCTTCTCGCCGAATCCGGTCATTCCGGGGAACAGCACCAGCATGGTGTTAGTCGGTTCCGGCGCAGCCAGCCCTGGCAGTTACAGCATCGAAGTTACAGGTACAGCGCCTACCAGCACACATAGCATCAATGTGGACCTCAACCTGTTCAACAGCGCGCCGGGCGCGCCCACGTTGATTTCGCCGATTGGTGTAGACCAGC
Source organism: uncultured Ardenticatenaceae bacterium (assembly GCA_964421605.1). Taxonomy (GTDB): domain Bacteria; phylum Chloroflexota; class Anaerolineae; order Promineifilales; family Promineifilaceae; genus JAGVTM01. The sequence goes on from CAYQYJ010000004.1 coordinate 2,844, forward strand.
CGCTGGTTCCCACCTTTGAATGGTCAGGCACAGGCCTCACCTACCTGATTGTGGTCAAGAATCTGAGCAGCGGCGCGCTGCAATACGCCGTTACCCAGGACAGCAGCTACACCTTTGGTGCGCCGCTGGATCCGCTGACCATCTATGCCTGGTCGGTGCGCGCCTACAACCCCTGTGGCGCTGGCGCCTTTGCCCAGTTTGGCTTCTTCCGCACCCAGGACATCCCGCCTATCTTGCTGGTGGACGACGATGACAACGCTCCCAACGTGCAGTCCACTTACACCGCCGTTTTGGATGGGCTGGGGCTGGGTTACGACGTGTGGGATACGGGCAACAGCGACAATGAACCAGACGCGGCCACCTTGCAGCAGTATGACGTGGTGATCTGGTTCACGGGCGATGAGTTTGGCGGTTCGGCGGGGCCCGGCTCAGCCGGTGAATCCGCGCTGGCAACGTACCTGAACGCTGGCGGCTGTTTCTTGATTAGCAGCCAGGATTACGTCTGGGATCGCGGCGTGACCGCCTTCATGCAAAGTCACCTGGGCATTGCCTCAGCGACCAGCGACGTCAGCCAGACGACGGTGACAGGCGCAGATGTGTATGCGGGTCTTGGCCCTTACACGTTGGCTTACCCGTTCACCAACTATAGCGACCGGCTGACGCCGGCGGCTGGTTCAGCCACCGCTTTCAACGGTAACCAGGGCAGCGCGGCGGTGCGTAGCGGCACACACAGCGCCGTCTTCTTGGGCTATCCGTTTGAAGCGCTGCCGGCAGCCGGACGCGCCCCTGTGCTGCAAGCGACGTTGGGTTGGTGCGGCCAATAAAGTAAAAGATAGCTCATTGGCTTCTGTCAATGAGCTATGCGGTTGTAATCAAACAGCCTGCGACATCATTCTATGATTGTCGCAGGCTGTTTTTGTTATTCTTGTTTAGTGTTGCATGTTGTTTGTGTTTATTCAGGTGACATTTGATTGTATACCAGTATCGTTTGTACTCATTCATGTTACATCTATTGTCATTCTTG
>CAYQYJ010000004.1:3967-16244 GCA_964421605.1 uncultured Ardenticatenaceae bacterium
GGGGAAAATCGGGCTGCTTTATTTGCTGCTGGCGGTTTGACTATCTTGACTTTATGCCGGCATCTGCCACAATAAGGGTCGCAAGCCAACGCAGGTAAACGACAGGAGGTTCTCGATGAATAAGTCCAACTATTTCTACGTCATCTTCACCTTAGTTACCCTGACATTATTGTGGCGTGGGGCACAGCTCCCGACTGCTGCGGCCAACGCCGCCGCCAAACTCCCGCCCGACTTGCGCCAAACGGTGCAGAATCAAGGCGCAGGCAGCTATCTGGTCTACCTGACCACGCAGGCTGACCTGAGCGCCGCTTACCAGATCACAGAGTGGCAGGCGCGTGGTCAGTATGTGTACGACACTTTGTATCAAACCGCGCAGCGCAGCCAGGCAGACCTGCGCAGTTGGCTGGCGGCAGCCAACCAGGAGGGAAGCGTCGTCGCTTATCGTCCCTACTACATCGTCAACGCCATCCTGGTCACGTCTGATCTGACGGCGTTGGACGCCCTGGCGGCGCGGGCAGATGTGGCGCGCATTGAACCGTTAGCGACCTACTTCGTGCCCCAAGGAAACGTCACCCCGACGGCGGCCACGACTGTGGAGTGGGGCGTCGCTCAAATTGGGGCCGATCAGGTGTGGGCGGATTACAACATTCGTGGGCAAGGGGTAGTGGTGGGCAACATTGGCACGGGCGTGCAGCACACGCATCCCGCTCTCAACACCCAATATCGCGGCACAGACACGGGCAGCCACGATTACAACTGGTTTGACGCCACAGGCGCTTTCCCCGCTGCGCCCAATGACGACAACGGACATGGCACGCATACTATGGGCGTTACGGTGGGCGACGATGGCGGCGGCAACCAGATTGGCGTCGCGCCTGAAGCGCGTTGGATTGCCGCTAAAGGGTGCAACAGTTTTGGCGCGTGTAGTAATGCGGATTTGTTAGAAGCTGGCGAATGGATGCTGGCGCCTTATCCCATCGGCGGCAACCCTGGACAGGGAGACCCTGATCAGCGACCGCACGTGGTCAACAACGGTTGGGGGGGGCCAGGCGGGAACACCTGGTATCAAGCCATGGTGCAAGCCTGGCGCGCCGCCAACATTTTCCCTACTTTTGCCGTTGGCGGCGGGGGACCTACTCCAGGTAGTATTGGCTCGCCCGCCGATTACGCCGAGAGTTTCGCCAGCGGGGCCACGGACATGGATGATATGCTGGCTCCTTTCAGCGCGCGCGGCCCTTCCAGCCTGACCGACGACATTAAACCCGATGTGGTTGCGCCTGGCGTGGAAATCCGTTCCGCCACGCTAAATAATGGATATGCCATTTATTCAGGTACGTCTATGGCTACGTCCTTTAGCGCAGGCTGCGCCGCGCTGGTTTATGCCGCCGGGTCAGGGCTGGACAGCTACGATGTGGAAAACCTGATTCAGGATACGGCGCTCGACCTGGGCGACCCTGGCCCGGATTATGATTACGGGTATGGGCGGGTGGATTGTTATGCGGCTGTGTCTCAGTTGAATCTACCGGACTGCTGGCTGGAAATGACGCCGAGCTATCAGAATGGGGTGATGACGTTGGCGTATGATTTGCATACGGAAGTGGACGCTACCTGGCGCAACTTTTTGATTGTGCAGGGCAGTCGCGTGCCGTTGTGGAGTGTGTCAGTGCCGGCAGGATTCTCTTACCAGAACAGCGTCTCTTTTGCCTTTCCGCATGTAGGTTGGGCGCTGGCTGTCTCTGCTTTGACTACGGCTGATGCCGGCATCATTTGCCTGGACTATGCGCCCGTCAACACCGGAATAAGACCGGAGCAGTCTTAAAAACTGCTCCAGTCTATCCATAAGGATAACAGATGGATCGTCGTCGCCTCATTACAATCTTTCTGATCGTCTTCACCAACATTTTGGGGGCGGGCGTTATCTTGCCCGTTTTGCCCTTGTATGCCGAAGGGCAGATGGGGGCCACCGCTTTCCAGGCGACCGCCCTCAATACAGCCTATTGGGCTGCTCTCTTTCTGGCAGCGCCCTGGTTGGGTCGCCTTTCGGATATTTATGGTCGTCGCCCGGTTCTGATTGCCAGCCAGTTGGGCACGGTGCTCTCCTTCATAATGCTCATTTTCGCCACGCAGTTAGGGGCCGGGTTGGAAAATGCCGGCATCCGCCTGGGCATCAGCGGCGCCTTGTTGATTGCCTACCTGGCGCGCACGCTAGACGGCATCACCGGCGGCAACATCACCACCGCCCAGGCATATATCACAGACATCAGCACCCCCGAAACGCGGGCGCAGGCATTGGGCACCATCAGCGCGGCATTTGGTCTAGGCTTCATCTTTGGTCCCGTCTTTGGCGGCTTCCTGGCCACGATTAACGTAACCGCGCCATTTGTGGGCGCAGCCGTGATCACCGCAGGCAGCGTCACCCTGACCACGCTCACCTTGAAGGAGTCGCTGTCGCCAGAATTGCGCGCCGCGCGGCGACTCAGCAAACAAACGGACGTGACGACACAGCAGTTGCTGCGCGACCGCGGCATCCTGTTGGTGTTGATTACCATTTTCATGATTATGCTGGCTTTTGCCTCGCTACAAAGCACCTTCGCCCTCTACGCGGACCGCGTCCTATTCCCTGACCTGAACAGTTCCCAAGAAGTGGCGCGCAACGTCGGTCTGCTGCTCAGTCTGGTGGGCATCGTCAGCGTGATCACCCAATTGAGCTTGATCAGACCCCTGATCCAACGCCTGGGCGAGCGCCGCCTGGTCATCGTGGGCATCTTGAGCCTGACGCTGGGTTTTCTAGGTATTGGTCTGGCTCAGGGCGTCTTATTGGTCGTTTTAAGCCTTATTCCCGTCTCTTTTGGGCAGGGGGTAAACCAACCCAGTCTACAAGCCATCATCACCCGCTTTGGACCAGACAAGATGCGGGGGCAACTCCTGGGCATCTACCAGTCAGCCAGCAGTCTGGCCCTGATTGCCGGGCCGCTGTGGGGCGGCTACGTGTTTGAGCGAATTGACCCACACGCGCCTTTTCTGCTATCTATCCCCCTGCTGCTGCTGGCTGCTGGCTGCGGTTTTCTGCTGCTGCGCCATCCAGGCGCAGAACGAGTCGTGACGCGGGGTGTCCCATGACGGCCCGGCTGGAACCGAGAGTATCCCAGTTCGAGTCGCGCGTGACGTGGTGGCCCATGCCGCCGGCAGAAACGCAAGAAACAGCCGAGGAGAAACGGCAAAATTCTCGCCTGGGTTGGGTCGTCATTTCTGCCATAACGCTGCTGCAATTGGGCTGGATAGGGTATCATTATCTGCTCCGCCCGGCATGGCTGGCAGGATTGCCGGCATGGTTGGCAGAATGGCTGCAATTGACGGAAAGCGCCGGCATTTTCACCATTGCCATCCTCTGGGCTGGTTTGTGGTGGCGGCAAAAATGGCAGCGACAACAGGCTGTCGCTGCCACCCCTGAAATAGCAGCGCCATTAACGGTAGAGGGTATTTATGCGCTGAGTCCGGGGGCGTTTGAGCAGTACGTTGCCGGCATCTTCCGGCGCAAAGGGTTTGGCGTCAGGCTGCGCGGCGGCAGCGGCGACCTGGGGGTGGACCTGGAAATCATCAACCCACATGGCAAACGGGCTATCGCCCAATGCAAACGCTATCAAAACACCGTTGGCGCAGAAGTCGTGCGCGAACTTTATGGAACCCTTATCCACGAACGGGCCGCGCACGCCTTTCTGGTCACCACGGCTGACATCTCCGATGCCGCCCGCGCCTGGGCGCAGGGCAAACCCATCACCCTGATTGATGGGCAGACGCTGCTCCAGATTGCGCGCCAACTGATTCCCCGCTCCGAGTAAACGCCCCACGCTGAAGGTACAAGGCAAGCAACCTGATTGCGCCCATCTTGACGTCTGAGTCATAAAACCCTGATTCCTGGGCTGCATATTCGTCAGGTCAGCCATGTTGCAATAGAATAGATGTGATCAAAATGCTGGATGTGGTCTGAGCCGTCACTGGCATGATTCACAAAGCAATACTATCCCGCTCATTTGCGCCTTTGTTCGCTGGCCTTTACTGCTGCCAGAGAACAGCACGCACAGACAGGCGTTCCTGGCAGTCAACGACACGCCGCCAGGAATGAGTACCAAGGAGAACGCATCATCGTTATGCCACTTGAAACCGCTATCACAAACGCCGCCGAAAGCCCAGACTTCTACACACCCACCCGCGCCCCTCGCCTCAACTTCAACCTGGCTGCGCCGCGGGGGTTTGGCGACCGTGACAACACCTGGGCCTGGTCTATGATCTGGTGGCGCGGTAAGTTGTACGTTGGCACCAACCGCTCCTGGCTTTGCTGCGAGCGCGCGGCTATGAACATTGCCCTGCCGGGCGTCATCAAAGCCTTGCTGGCTAAGTACCCCCCCGACGACCCGGAAGTTGAATGCGCCCCCGATCCCCTCGACCTGAAACTGCAAGCAGAAATCTGGACCTGGACGCCGGAAACGGACGCCTGGGAGCGCGTTTACCAGGCGCCCAAAGACGCCATTGTCAAAGGCAAACCTGACCGCTACGTTTCCCGCGAAGTGGGGTATCGCTACATGACGATCTTCCCCGAAGCGGACGGCACGGAAGCGATGTACGTGGCTTCCGTTACGCCGAAGTTCGTCTATTGGCTGTACGGACGTGGCAATCACTATTTCCCTCCCCCCGGCTTGCTGCGCACCACAGACGGCGTCAATTTCACTCACGTCCCCCAAGACCCGGGCACTTTTATGGGAGACCTGCCCAAGAACACCCTACGCACAATGGTGGTGTACAAAGACAAGCTGTTTTTGACGCATGGGCCCGTGCGCGGTTTTGGCTTTCTAATGGTGTCGCCAGACCCCAAAGCTGGCAACGATAGCTTCCAATACGCCTTTCCGGAAACCGTGAAGGTGTTCGACATGATACCTTACAATGGGTATCTCTACGTCGGCGTGCGCGACGAAGAAGGTGGGTATGGCGTGGTCAAGACAGACGCCAGCGGCCAACCCCCGTACCAGTTCACCCCCATCGTCAGCAAAGGTGGGTATCTGGCAAAACCCAGTACCAACGTCATCAGTATGCGCATCTTCAAAGATCGCCTGTACGTGGGCACTGATCGCCCGGCGGAAATCATCCGCATCAACCCCGACGACTCCTGGGACCTGGTTGTGGGCACGCCGCGGCAAACGCCTGATGGCTGGAAGTATCCGTTGAGCGGTCATGACGCGGGCTTCAACAACTACCTCAACGGCCATATCTGGTGGATGCGCGAATATGAAGGGCGTCTTTATGTGGGCACGATGAACATGGGCATGACCCTGCGCACGCTGCCCCAGGCAGAAGGCATCATCAAGCCAGGTTCTGGCGTGCATCTTTTTGAGACAGAAGACGGCTGCCATTTTGCGCCCGTCACGACTGACGGCTTTGGCCGTATTTCCAACTTTGGCGTGCGCACCATGGTAGATACGCCGCATGGCTTGTTTGTGGGCACAACAAATAACTGGACAGGCCTGGAAATCTGGCGCGGCGCGCCCACAGTAGAACCCACAGCAATGCCTCCCGAAGAGCTAGAAGTAGAAATGAAGGGGGAACAACCGCTGCTTTCCTGGGATGCCGCTGCTGGAGCAAAGCAGTATCTCGTCTGGCGGGCTGAATTTTACGACCGCCGCGGGACGATTGAACGAAACAAAGTGTTGTCCGGTCTACTTAAGGTGGTGCGCAACTTCCTGCGCTCTAATCGGCGCATGTATCTGCCGCCGCTGCCAGACAAAGTATGGGTTCCAGAGCGGTACGAGGCTATTGGCGCCACGGCAGAAACCTTTTTCGTAGATAACAAAGCCTCAGCCGGGCAGCATCACATGTACTATGTGGTGGCGGAATATGAGGGCGGACAGCGATCGGTAGCTTCTAACATCGTCACAGCCCCTTCGTTCACGCCGTCCGCAACCTTTGACAGTCTGCGCCAACTGATCCAGCGCCATGCGCCGCTATTAGACGACAGCGACGCGGTACGGGAAGGCGTAAATGCGGCGCACTCTGCGATGAAAATGGGGAATGCCGCCGGGGCAATTGTCACGCTAAAAAACCTGTATGGGAAGCTGGCGCAGACAGACATAGCTGCCTGGGCCGCCAGCGACGTGCAAGTCGCTTTACGCAAACTGGTGCGGCGCATCATGTTGGTGCAGGCTGGCCTTATTCCGGCTGATGCTCTGGATAAGGGTCAGGTAGAAGCAAATTGAAAATAAAATGCCGCCGTCCAGCTTTGATTAGCGGGCAAGATGCCCGCGCTACGCACAGCTTCGGGTGAAGTTGGTGGGGTGATCGGGGCAACCTGGCACGTTTTGAGGCATATCATGGCGAGATTTTTGATTACTGTATGGCCCATGTATGGTCACGTTTTCCCTAACATGCCGGCAGCCATTGCCCTGCGTGAACGGGGTCATGAAGTAGCCTTCTACACAGGCGGTAAAGCTGTTTCACTGGTAGAAAGCCAGGGGTTCAAATGCTTCCCTTTCCAACAGGTTGACGCCGACTACTTTGAAAAACTGCTGGCCAAAGGCTTCTTTGGCGAACCGACCATGCTCAAGCGCCGCCAACGCCAGGTGTTTATTTATCATCATTGGCTGATTGGCACGCTGCGCGGTCAGGTGGCTGACCTGGAAGCGATTGTGCGGCAATGGCGACCCGACGTGTTGGTGATAGACACCACAATGTGGGGACCGCTGCTGGTCACGCACGAAAAGCACAACATCCCCGTAGCCATCTATTCCTGGACTGTGGGGACGATTCTGCCGGGACCACAAATGCCTGTGGTCGGTTTGGGTCTGCCGCAACCGCGTAACGCGGTTGACAGGTTGAAAGCCAGGGTGGTAGGCAAGGTATTGTCCCTATCCACCGCCAACATCCGGCGAGATGCCAATCGCGTCCGCCAGGAAAATGGGTTGGAACCGCTGACGATGCCTGTGGCGGAGTATGCCGGCACGATGCCCCTCTACATCTCCACCACCGTCCCTGAACTAGACTACAATCGCACCGACCTGCCGCCCAGCGTCAAATATGTCGGGCCCACTGTATGGAACAAACTCAACGACGCCCCCCCCGCCTGGATTAACGAGTTTGCGCGAGATAAACCATTGGTCTACATTACGGAAGGCACACTGCGCGATCACAAACCGATTATCCTGCAGGCGGCAGCTAAAGGGCTGGCGAATCTACCTATCCAAGTGGTGATGACCACCGGCGGGCGGCGCGACCCGGCAGAAGTCGGGCTGCATCCCATTGCGCCCAACATCCAGATTAAAAGCTGGGTGCCAGACAGCGACTTCATTCCCAAAGTAGATTTGCTGGTAGCCGCGGGCGGGGCCAGCACTACCCTGGGCGCGCTGCAAGCGGGCGTGCCTATGGTGATGGTTCCCACCGAGTGGGATAAACCAGAAAGCGCGCAGCGGGTGGCTGAAGCGGGCGCGGGCATTCGCCTGTCGCCCTGGAAGTTGACGCCTGAACGGCTGCGACAGGCGGTAGAGGAAGTGCTGCACAACCCATCTTACCGCCAGAATGCGCAGCGGATCGCGGCCGCCTGCCAGCGTTATGGTGGGGGGGCACAGGCGGCTGAACTGCTGCAGGAATTAAGCCAGCGATGATTGTTCGTTTCCATTGGGTTTGATCTGTTCTTATCGGGAGGAAAAGTATGAGGAAGAGAGTATATGGCCACAGACATGTCTGGGCAGTTGTTTCCGGCCTGGTATGCGGGCTGTTGTCGTGGTGGGGGTGGTTGATGCCGGCATACGCCTCTGCCCCCACCCAAAATGTGACCATTACCGTACTGCGGGAGAATGGCGGGCGCGTGGATTGGTCTCGCTCCCTCAACATTATCGCCTACGACCGCCGCGACGCCGATAACGACTTCGACGTCTTCTTCATGAATCCCGATGGCTCCAATGACGTTTGTCTGACATGCAATCTAAGCCAGTTTACAGGCCGTCACGTGGGCAACCCTGCCTGGTATCCCAACGGCAATTTTCTGGTTGTTCAGGCTGAAAAAGCACAGCACAATGAGGACCCAGAATTCGCCACGCCTGGACTGGGCATCAACAACGACATCTACATCATAGATCGGTGGGGCGCCAACATCATGCGCATCACCAACGTGGCGGAAGGCATGGGCGTGCTGCACCCCCACTTCTCCAATGACGGCACTAAACTAACCTGGGCGGAGCGTATCGCCAACAGCGACACCCCCACAGGCATTTGGGCTATTAAAGTGCTCAATCTGAGCGCCAACAAGCAGGGCAATCTGGTTCTGGGAACCGTAGAGACGTACCAACCATTGGGCCCCGTCCTCTACGAAACGCACGCATTCACGCCGGACAGCCGGCAAGTGGTGTTCACTGCTTTTCGCATGCCTGATGAAGCCGCTGAATCCTTCATGGACATCTACACCCTGGATCTGGCAACGCAGGAGTTAACGCCGCTGACATTGTCACTGAACGAGTGGGATGAACACGCGCAGTTTTCACCAAATGGCAGTCGCGTCTTGTGGATGTCCAGCCGCGACTGTGGCTGCAACGCCTATGTACCTGAGGACCTCTACACCGATTTCTGGGTCATGAATGCTAACGGCGCCAACAAAACGCGGATCACCTTCTTTAACATGCCAGGCCATCCTCACTACATTCCTGAACAGCGCAGCGTAACCGCCGACAATGACTGGTCGCCTGACGGCACCGCCGCTATCATTTACATTCAGAAGGGTGAACCCAATCGGCCCTACGATGGCAGTATCGCCTTACTAACCTTTGCTGGCGCAACGCCTTAAGCTGCCGCCGCGACCAAACCTTCATAGGCTACTCGCCTCCAGAGCGAGCAACAACTATGGCGATTATATGAACACGACCACTGTAACTCCCACGGGGACCAACCCAGACCAGGCGCATCTGCACCTGCTGGATAACGTTTCGTTTTCACCCGTATTTATCATGGGCGATCATCGCTCAGGCACAACGCTGTTGTATCAGATGTTAGATCAGGCCAGACGTTTTAACACCGTCACCGCCTACCACATCATCCTGTACAATGAACTCCTCGCCAACCATATCACCGGTCAGGAAGCCGCCGCCAAACAGCGGCTCAGGCAGCGATTTGACGAGCTAGGTTTAACCGATCGCCAGATTGATGGTGTGCAGGTGACGCCAGATCTGACCGAAGAGTACGGTTTTCTGCTGCATGGCAGTGGGCAGCGTCCCCGCATTAAGCCCGATAACCTGGCTCACTTCATCGAAATCTGCCGCAAGGTACAGTTTATTTCGCACCCAGATAAACCGCTGTTGTTAAAGAACCCCTGGGACTATTTCATGAACTTTGCCTATGTCAAGCGTTGTTTCCCTCAAGCCAGGTTCATCTTTCTCAGCCGCCACCCTACCCGCATTATCAACTCCCAAATCAAGGCAATGCGTTCTGTATTCAAGGAGCGCAATAGGTACGTGGCGTTGATCGCTGAATGGTACGGGCCTACCTTTGACAACCCGCTGCGCCTGGCTCTTAGCCGGTTTATGTTCTCTTCCCGATTGGATATGGGTTATCGCCTGACCTGGGTACACGTGTGGCGGGCAACCCGCTATTTGCTGCAACATTTGCCATCCCTTCCCCCTGCCGATTATCTCAGCATTCGCTATGAGGACTTATGCCAGACGCCCAATGAAACAATCGGCAGTATCCTCGACTTTTTGAATCTGCCACCAGTCACCGATTATGATTACGAGCAGTTCATCAATGTGCGCCATTCCCCACTGCTGCCGGAAGTGGAGAAAAGAAAGCAAAAACTGGCAAGCCAGTTCTCAGCCTACTATGACCGCTTCGACTACGACGTTGAGGGTGTATCTTATTAAGCGATTGATTACGACCACGCCCTAATTTAGCTCTTAACAGTTTTGCACGATACTGGTTAGAGAGCGAAGCGTCATAACGGTTCACGCCGCCGGCTCGTAAACAAGCGTCTGGAAAACTGATTTAGCGCATATTGAGGGTCTACCCACCCATGCGTTATTGCTTTGTGACTCGCGTTGGAGATGTGTAGACAGGCAAATAAGTTACCTGGTAGTCACTCAGGGTATAGGGTGTGATCATCTAGGGTGCAACATGCTTTTCCAGATTACAAAGAAACAAGCTAAACTTCTGCTGGCTGGCGCCGTGGGGCTATGCCTGCTGGTGAGTAGTTATTGGACCACGTTGGCTGGCAGTAGTTCCCTCTCCTCCCCAATTTTATCTCCAGCTAATTCAGGCAACGGGCGTACAGAGAACGCGCGTTCAGGGAACGCGGGCCTGTTGGCAAATCCGCCGGACACAGATGATTTCTTCCAGCCCGCCCCGCAGGGTCTAGGCAACCCAGAAAATATGTGGGCCTGGGGCATGATATGGTGGGGGGAGCATCTCTACGTGGGCACCAGCCGGAACTTTGACTGCGCCGACACCCTGGCCCAGGCGCGCAACTCCTTTGGCATTATCGTCTATCCGCCTACAGACCCTGACCTGAATTGTCCAGAAGATCCGTTGACTCTGGATATGCGCGCCGAAATCTGGCGTTACCATCCGCCAACAAATCAATGGGAACGGGTCTACCAATCCCCTGTCGCTACGGTCAACAAGTATACAGCTCTGGGCGGCTCTATTGCTAACCCAATCATTGTCACTGTACCCATCAGCCCAACAAACGTGGCAGTAGACCTGGGTTATCGCGGCATGGCTATCTTTACCGAACCGGACGGCGCTGAGGCGTTATACGTCACGGCTATCAACACTGGATTCATTGGGTATGATGTGGGCGCGCCGCGTATTTTACGGTCTACAGATGGCGTTCACTTTGCCGCGTTGCCGCGCGATCCCGGGACGGTTCTCGGCAACTATGACAAAACCAGTATGCGCAACCCGGTGGTGCACGTAGGCAGCGACGGCGTCTCTCGTCTGTATGTGCAGGGGGGATCTAGCCGCGGCGCAGGAGAGGTGTTTGAAGCCGCCGACCCCGCTGGCGGCAATGACAACTTCCGCCAGATCAGCCCTGAAGAGATGAATGTCAGCGCTATGGGTTCTTTTAACGGGTACTTTTATTTGGGAACGCATGACCGGGCAAATGGCTTCTCGCTGTTCAAGATGGATGTGGATGGGGGCAACCTGCCGTATAGCTACACAACCATTATGGAAAACGGCGGCTACCTGCCGCCAGAAGTTAACCCCAACAATGAACTGCTGAGTATGCGCGAATATGATGGGGCGCTTTACGTAGGCGGCAACGGCGTTCGCTTGAGTGTCTTTGGTTCGGATAATTTGCCGGCAGAGCTATTCCGCGTCTACCCCAACGATTCCTGGGATGTGATTGTCGGTTTGCCGCGCGCCGATACGCCCGACGGGCCCAAACAGCCGCTCAGCGGTTTGGGGCCCGGCTTTGGCAACGACTACAACGGTCATATGTGGCGCATGAGCATCTATGAAGATGCATTATACGTGAGTACGCTTGATACAAACTATATGTTCAAAGATGACAATCCGCCGCCTGACATTGTAGCCAGGATGGGGTTTGACCTGTGGCGCACAGGGGATGGCATCAATTTTGAGGCGGTAACTACGGATGGTTTTGCCGGCAACATCGTAGACCCCACCTTCCCCCGACCAGACCTGCACCTGGGAGCATTTGATATTGGCGGACGTACCCAGGCTGTCACTCCGTATGGTCTGTTTGTGGGCACGGTCAACCCATTTCGCGGTTTGCGCGTATGGCAGTCGCAAATTCTGCCTGCCAGCGTAACTATAAGCGGACCAACCAACACAGCGACAAACAGTGGTACCAGCTTTACCGCCACTATTAGCCCCTTGACGGCTACGGCGCCCTTCACCTACACCTGGTCAGCCACCGATCAGCCCGGAACCATCGTCCACCAAAATTATCTAACTGACACCATCAGTTTTACCTGGGATACGGCCGGGGTAAAAACCGTCTCGCTGGCTGCCGCTAACCGCCTGGGCGTTGTGGTCAACGACACCTTTAACGTCACCGTTCAGGCCAGCGCCGCCAATACGCCTCCCACGACGATCAATCTTGAGGGGCCTGACAGCGGTTATTTCTTTACTGCGTATACCTTCACAGCGGACGTTACACCGCTTAATCTGACGCAGCCTGTCACTTACATCTGGACAGCCACAGACTTGCCGCCGCAAATGAGCAGTGGCGGAGCCAACAGCACGGTTAGCTTCACCTGGAGTACGCCAGGAACAAAATCGGTCA
>CAYQYJ010000004.1:16344-24699 GCA_964421605.1 uncultured Ardenticatenaceae bacterium
GTGGATGCCGCGCCGCTGCCGGCAGAAACCCCCATCCTCAACCAGACCTTCATTGGCAGCGACGTCAGCCGCTACAACCAGTTGATCACAGCCGTCGCCCATGTCAATCCAGAGTACAGTCTGCAAATTAACCATGGCGCCCTGTTCACCAACAGCCCCACCGTCGCCTTGCGCTATGGTTGGGACATAGGCGATGACGTCAGCTTCGTCAAGTTCAGCAACGATGCTGGATTTGGCAATGGGCCAGAAGCCAATACCAGCCCCTGGCTGCCCGTCAATCCTGCCGACCCCACCTATGCGGCATGGCTGCTGCCTGTCAATCCACCTTCTTTTGCGCCACGCACTGTCTACGCCAGGTTCCGCAGCAGCACCGGGCAACTGGTCGGCCCGGCAGTCACAGCCGCCATTACCTATGATGTTGACCTGCCGCAGGTAACAGAAATTAACATTACCGCTTTGCTCAAGCCGGGTTCTTTGCCCGTCATTCTGCGCATAGCGGCTAAAGATGCCACCAGCGGCGTAGCCACCCTGGACATCAGCAACGATCCGAACTTCAATACTTTCATTACCGTGCCGGCAACTGGCAACCAGACGATTGTTCCCTGGGAACTACCCTTCAACAGCAGTCAGGTGTACGTGCGCGCGCGGGACGGGGCAGGCAATCTGGGCGAAGTCACTGCCGGCAGCGCCACGCCCATCAGCCAGGTAGCCATCAGCGGCCTGACAACGGGCACAGTTAACACGCTCTACAGCTTCACAGCCAACGTACTCCCGGTCACCGCTACCCTGCCCGTAACCTATACCTGGCAAACGACAGGTCAGCCTGTAGTCACTTATGTGGGCGGTACGTCAAGTACGGTCAATTACAACTGGATCACGCCCGGCGTCAAAACCATCCTGGTTACTGCCGAAAACCTGTTGGGAACCACCACCGACACGCACACTATCACCATCCTGGTACCAGACATTGTGGTCACGCCTTTGTCGTTATCGGAAAGCGTCGTTTCTGGCGAAACGGGCAGCGCTGCCCTGACCATTCAGAACAGTGGCGGGGGGACGCTCAACTGGACATTGGGAGAAATTCCGCCCACAGCCTGGCTCAGCGCCAGCCCCAGCAGCGGCAGTCTCGAAGGACCCGGCAGTCAGGAATTGACCGTGACGTTTGACGCTGTTGATTTGCCGGCAGGCATCTACAACAGTACCTTCCGCTTGCAAAGCAACGATCCGGATCGCCCCATCCTGGACGTGCCCGTGACGTTAACGGTGTTCCCCAGAGGACCTGTCCTGGCTATCGAGCCAGGCAGCCTGGTGATCTCCGTCACCATTGGGCAAAGCGCCGAGGAGCTAATCACCCTGAGCAATGAAGGGGACCAGAATTTGACCTGGAGCGTCGCCGCCGCGCCAGACGTTCCCTGGTTGGCGGTAGACGTAGATGCCGGCAGCATCTTGCCCGCGCAAACGCAATCCATCATCGTTACGCTAGACGCGGGCGATTTAGATTTAGGCGTGTATAATACGATCCTTCATTTCAACAGCAACGATCCGGCCCAACCCACAGCCGATGTGCCCGTCGTCTTGACGGTCTTACCTGTGGGACCCGTGCTCAGTCTGACGCCGACGGCGCTGATGGCTACCGTAAATGCAGGCGACTCCGCAATAAAAACCCTGACTTTAGGTAATGACGGGGATCAAAGTCTGACCTGGAACCTGACTGAGAACGTCTCCTGGCTCAGCCTCAACCCCAGCAGCGGCACCATTGTGTCTGGCGGGACCCGTATCGTCCAGGTCACGCTCAACGCCGCCAGCCTTATCCCTGGCAGCTATAACACTCTTCTAACGCTTACCACCAACGATCCGCAAGCCAGCCTGGTGACAATTCCAGTGACCTTGACGGTGCTACCCACCCCACCTGCTATTAGCGTCAGCCGCACAGTCCTGGCGAGTTCACTACTGCCAGGTGAATCCAGCCTGGAAACGATTACTATCAGTAACCTGGGCGGTTCTGACCTGACGTGGAGTTTACAACCTGTTGGCGCCATACCCTGGCTGACTATGGCTCCCAACAACGGCGTGCTACCAGCTAACACGTCTGTTAACGTCAACTTCACTTTTAATGCTTCAGGTCTACCTCCAAACAGTTATACGGCTATCATTGAACTCAACAGCAACGATCCAGACCAGAGCAGCATGGAAATACAAGTCAGCCTGGAGGTGCATGCCATCCAATACGAAATCTATACGCCGTTAATTTTGCGCTAAAAATGGCTAAAAACGTATTTTTCTTCCTGTCTCCACCTCTGCTATGTTAGAGAAGAGGACTAAAGGACTGATGAACCGCCTGGTAACCGTGTGATGATTTTTGCACAGTAATGCAATTGTGCGTACAATCGCTTTGCATAAAGAGGTATTCAGAAATCACCCTGGGGTTTCGGTCACTATTCAACATTTTCAAAGTTTTGGAGGGATTATGAACCAACACGCGAGTTCATTCCGCAAGATGAGATTTTTACTAATAGCGCTCTTTGTGGCAGGGCTTCTGTTCGCCGTTACCGAACTGGCGATGGCTGGCAGCCCCCCACTTGAGCCAGATGATTTTTCGGAAGTAGCCGAACAAGGTATGGGAGAAAGGGCCAACGGATGGGCCTGGTCCATGCAATGGTGGGACGGCTACCTCTACGTCGGCACGAACTACAACTGGCATTGTGCTGAAGTATTGGCTCAAGCCCGTAACTCGTTTGGTATCATCCCCTATCCACCCGATGACCCAGACATTGACTGCCCTGAAGATGAATTGGCCATAGACATGCGCGCCCAAATCTGGCGTTGGGACCCTGACACGGACCTGTGGACACAAGTCTACGTGGCGCCGACCCAGGTTTTCACCGAGTACGTGCGTTTGGGCGGTACGATCATCAATCCTATCACGGAAACCGTTTCGATTCCGCCAACCGACATCGCCATAGACATCGGCTACCGCGGCATGACAATCTTTGAGGAACCGGATGGTACCGAAGCGTTGTACGTCACAGCCATCAGCCCCAGCTTTGTGGGCTACAAGACCCCGCCGCGCGTGCTGCGTTCTGTTGACGGCGTCAACTTTACGCCGCTGCCGCAAGACCCAGGCACGGTGTTGGGCAGCATCCAGAAGACCAGTATCCGCAACCCGACTGTGCATGTCGGCAGCGACGGCGTCAGCCGCCTGTATATTCAGTCCGGCAGCAGCAAAGGCAGCGGCGCTCTCTTTGAAGCCGCTGACCCCGCCGGAGGGAACGACAACTTCCGCAAGATTCAGCCGCAGGATGGCAATGGCGAGTTTCTGAAGGTCAGCTCCGTCACTTCCTGGGGAGGGTATCTCTACCTGGGCATTCGGGACACCGAAACAGGCTTCAAAGTTCTGAAGATGGACGCCACCGGCGGCCCGCTGCCCTATCCCTATGAGATAATCATTGACGAAGGCGGTTATGCCAGCTACGCGCTTAGCGACGTGCTCAATGTGGAAATTTTGAGCATGCAAGAATACGATTGTTACCTGTACGTCGGCGGCAATGGTATCACGATCGGCACCGTTCCAGGCTTAAATGACCCCGCCGAATTGTTCCGCTTGAGCAAGGATGGCAATTGGGATCTGGTTGTCGGCGAGTCGCGTGTAGGCACGCCCATTGGCGACATTGACCCCATCAGCGGCTGGCCCCCTGGTTTCTCTAACAATTACAACGGTCACATGTGGCGCATGGAAGTCCACAACGGGCATCTGTACGTGGCCACTTTTGACGGCAGCGTCACGGAAAAAGACAATAACCCGCCGCCGCCCATCTTGGATGTCATGGGATTTGACCTGTTCCAGACTGGGGATGGCGTTAACTTCACCCCGGTAACCATTGATGGGTTCTCCGATCAGATTGATGACCCCAACCCGCCGCGTCCAGACCTGAACAAGGGCGCGTTCGATTCAGGCGGTCGTTCGATGTACTCCACGTCTTATGGACTGTTCCTGGGAACGGCCAACTACTGGTACGGGCTGCGCGTGTGGAACGCGCCAGAGCCGGCTTATCCCATGGAAGTAACCATTGACGGCCCGCTGACAACGGTGGTAGGGCAGCCGACGAATTACACGGCTTATGTCAATCCGCCAACCATTACCCTGCCCATCACCTACACGTGGGATGCCACGGACCAGCCCACCATCGTGCATGTGGATGGGTATTCGGATACGGTAACCTATATTTGGGATACCCCCGGCGTCAAGTACATCACGGTGCGCACGGACAACCCCAATACCTCTGAATGTGTGTGCATCATGATTGAGGTCTTCCCGTCTGAGCCGACGCCTACGCCGACAGACACGCCTGTGCCACCCACGCCGACAGATACGCCTGTACCGCCCACGCCTACTGACACGCCGGCGCCGCCAACCCCGACGGACACGCCTGTGCCGCCCACACCGACCAACACACCTGGGCCAACGCCTACCGTCACGCCGCCGGCAACAGATGTCAATCTAACAGCCTTTAACGGCGAGGCTAATGGCGTTTCCCCGTGGCTGGCACTGCTGCTGCTCTTGCTGCCTGGCGGGGCCTGGCTGCTGCGCCAGCGGCGGCAATCATAACACGCATTCCCTGGCTCTCATCTTGGAGGCAGTCAGGGTTAAGGTGTTGGCTAACGACAATCTGCAATGAGGTAAAACTGAACCTGTCTTCTGGCGCAAACCAGGAGATGGGTTCAGTTTCCGTAAGTGACCAGGTAGGAAAATAGATGGCGACAAAAGAAGCCGTCTTAAAGGATAAAGTCAAACATTATCTAGAGGCTCTGGGCAAATTAGACCTGGAGAACTGTATTGGCTATTACGCTGACAATGCTGTCATTCATTTCATGACAAGCGAGTATGAGGGTAAGGATGAAATCGTTGTCTGGCACCGCGAACGCTTCAAAAACGAATTGAGAGCAGAATCCATGGAGCGGATTCAGGTGTCTGGCGATCAGGTTAACGTGGAAATGATTGTCACTTCCAGGCGACTACGCAAGTGGCGTATCAACAAAGTGCGAGGCAGGGGGCTATTTCGTTTCGACGAACAGGGCAAGATCAAGGATGTCCGTTTTTCGTTGGCTACACCAAGCTTTGCTGACGGGCAAAATTAGACCTGCGCATGGCGGGAGGGGCCATGTAGATGGGTGGTAGTAAACAGAGGCGCATCCACCCACAGCTCAGGAGGGGCCAGGTCCTTTGGTGGGTATGATATTTTGATGCAGATTCCTTGTTTAGACGCGCCCCCTCTTATCTGGGGACATTCAGGCTGCCGGCATTTGCCGCCGCTACCCGCTACCACAGGAGATTAGATGAGTTCCTCGCCAGCCGCCTACCCGCCGCTTTCTTTGCCTGTCAAGATCATTTACGGCATTGGGCAAATCAGCAACTCCGTCAAGACCTTTGCCTTTGGCGCCTTTCTCCTCTTCTTTTACACCTCCGTCATGGGGCTGCCGGGTACGCTGGCCGGGTTGGCCACCACTATCAGCCTGTTTTGGGATGCCTTGATTGACCCTTCCATTGGTCACCTGTCCGACAAGGCAAAATTCAGCCTGGGCCGCCGTCACAGTTTTATGCTGGTGGGGGCGGTGGGTATGGGCTTGTCATTTTTCGCCATCTTTAATCCACCGGACGGGTTGGGGAACCTGGGTCTCTTTTTCTGGCTCATTGGCAGCAACTTCTTCTTGCGCACGTCTAATTCCCTTTTCATTGTGCCGTATCAGGCGTTAGGCGCAGAACTGGCTCAGGATTATCAAGAACGGACTTCGATTGCCGGCGTGCGCTCCTTCCTGGCGCTTCTGGGAACAGGGATCGCCTTTTCCACGCTCTCTATCTTCTTTCCTAACGATGGTTCAGGCGTAGACCCTAAATTTAACCGGGATGGCTATCTGACCATGGCTATCAGCTTTGGCGTGTTCATGGCAATCACGGGTCTGGTAGCCACTTTTGGCACGCTGCGGCAGCGTTATCGCCTGCCCGTCAGACAGAGCCGCGCTCAAGAAGAAGAGCTAAGTTTTATCGAAAACTTGAAGATTTCCATCCGCCACCGCTCCTTTTTGCTGCTTACACTCTCCGCCGCGCTTTATTTTCTAGCCAGCGCCGTCACCACCACCGTGGTGGTGCATTTTCTGACGTACTACATGGCAATCGGCGAAAGTTCAGCCATCAGCCTGTTCCAGGCAGCGTTTTTTGTGGGCGGCATCCTGGGCGTATTGTCCTGGCTGCGACTATCGCCGCGCCTGGAGAAGCATCGCCTCTACTTTATCACCACGCTGACCACCAGCATCTTGACTGGTTCAGCCTTCTTCCTGATGGGCGAAGGGCATCTGTTTGGTACAGGCAATATACGCCCGTTGTTAGGATTGTACCTGCTGGTGGGCTTTTTTGCGGGGGCGTTCTGGTTTTTGCCGGCATCTATGATAGCCGACATCGTAGACGAAGATAAGCTGCAAACGGGCAAAAACCGGGAAGGCGCTTACTTTGGCATTGATTCCTTCTTCCAACAACAAGCCAGCGGCCTGGCTGTCCTCGTCTCTGGCGTCCTGCTAGACGTTTTTGCGGGCCTCGTGCCTGGACAGAGCATCCAGACAGCCGAAACGGCCACGCGCATCGGCGTCATTTTCAGCCTTGTTCCGGCTCTTCTGTATGCGGCTGCCGCGTTTCTCATCCTGCCATACCAGTTAACCCGCCAACGGGTCCGCCTGATCCAACAAAAGCTGACCCAGGCAAAAGAGGACACCTATGAAAGTGAGATTTACGCGTAAGCGCCAGGGCCTGCTACTCTTTCTACCATTCCTGGCGGCTGCCTACCTTTTGTGGTCGCCCCAGGTTGCCCTGGCTGCGCCTACGCCCGTTCCTGTTCCCATTCCCCAAGATTGCGCCGAAGCCAACATCTTCTATGGCGCCGTCCCGCCGGGGGGCGAAAATGCGCCTGTGCTGGTCTTTGTACACGGCTATGGCGGACAGGCTATAGACTGGTGGTTTTTCAACTTCGGTTCTGGTTTCAACGACATGTACGATCTGGCTTACAGCGCCGGCTATCGTACCGCCTTTGTCACCGACAATCTGACGGGTGAATCCGCCAACTGCGAAGTGTTGCGCCGCCCGGTCATTTCCGTATTCGATGCGGGAGATGTACTCAAGCAGCAGCTTGAGTACATCACCAACCATTACGGCGTAGACCAGGTCAGCATCGTAGCCCACTCTAAAGGGGGCGTGGACTCGCAAGCCGCCATTGTCTTCAGTGGCGCAGCCAGCATGGTAAACAACGTCTTTACCCTGAGCAGCCCGCACCAGGGGGAGATTCTGGCCGATCTGGTATGGAGCGCCAGCAACATTCCTGGCCTGGGCGATTTGCTGGATTTCTTCGGCAAAGATGAAGGGCTGCGTACCTTGCGCGTCAACAACATGGAAGTGTACCGCCTATACGCAGATGAACAGGCCGTCAATGAGCAAATCAGTTATTACTCCGCTGGCGGCACAGGCTGGCAGGGATCAGGCGGCATCACGGAAATTGGCGGCTTCATCCTCCAGCTTTTAGGCTACGACAATGACGGCGTCGTCACCGTAGACAGCACCTATTTGCCTTACGCCCTGCCGTTTTTTGTGGCTGACTATAACCACAACGAAATGTATCAGGGTAGCAACGTCTTCCATTACATCCAGGATGTACTCACCGCCGCGCCGCTGACAACCGCTTTGTCTGGCCCGGTCACCGGGGCGGTTAACACCACGTACACGTTTACGGCAGTCCCCGAACCTATTACGCTGACTGTGCCGCTAACATATACGTGGGAAGCTACAGGCTACCCCCCCGTAACGGTAGCGGGTGAGCGCGAAAACGCCATGACGTTTAGCTGGGCAAACCCTGGCGATAAAACGGTCCAGGTGACAATCAGCAACCAACATGGCAGCGCTGCTGAATCTATGACTATCAACATTGTGGCTGCCGCACCCAACACAGGCCCGGCAGCCGTCATTATCACGGGCGAAGACCGCCCTGTCGTGGGCGCATCAGCCAGATTTACCGCCGACGTCGCCCCCATTAACAGCGCGCAGCCGCTGCAATACACCTGGTCTGCTACCAACCAGGGCAGCGTTGTGCACAGCAATGGCGTCAACGACACAGTTTCCTTCACCTGGAACAGCACCGGACTAAAGACCGTTTCCGTTTCCGTCACCAATGGCGTCAGCACCGTCGGCGCCAGTTTCAACGTCAATGTGGGACGCGCGCCGACCACGCTTGAACTGCTCGGCGCGGCTGAAGGCAGCATTGACACCAACTACAACTTCACGGCTGTCGCCAACAGCAACGTCTCCTCCCCTGTCACCTA